>CAZFPV010000016.1:0-15009 GCA_964521155.1 uncultured Desulfobulbus sp.
CTTGATTTCGGCCATCCGCTGACGCAGCCAGACCTGAACCTTGGCGAACTCAGCCGCGAACTCGGCCAAGGCCCGACCGCGATGGCTGACGCTGCTTTTTTCCGCCATGCTCACCTCGGCAAAGGTCTTTCCGAACTCGGGGAAGAAAAAGACCGGGTCATAGCCAAAACCCGACTCTCCCCGCCGCTCACCGAGGATCTCGCCGTCGCAACGCCCCTCCCAGGTCAGGGCTGGTCCAGCCGGCGTTGCCAGTGAAAGCACGCAGACAAAGTGGGCGGCCCGATTGGTCAGTCCCACCATCTCAGCCAGCAGTTTGTCGCAGTTGCTCCGGTCGGTTGCCTCGGGACCGGCATACCTGGCCGAATACACCCCCGGCCGGCCATCCAGGGCATCGACCACCAGACCGGAATCATCGGCCAGGCAAGGCACACCCAGGACCTTGGCATAATGGAAAGCTTTCTTGTAGGCGTTGTCGTCAAAAGTGGCGCCATCCTCGACCGGCTCCGGCATGGGGCCGAAATCGGCGACCGACTTGATCTGCACCGGAAAATCCTTGAGCAATTCCCTGATCTCTCTAATTTTGTTCTGATTGCTGGTGGCCAGCACAATGATATTGTCCATGGGGTGCTCCTTTTCGTGAAAAAGTGGTACTTGGCAGTCAGTCGCGCTGCCCGCTCTTATTTGGGTGATGTTGATGGGGCCTGATCCGGCCGATCTTTGTTCGTGCGCCTGCGCTTCGATTTATCGTAGCGTTCCTGTTCGCTGTAGATGCAGCCGCAGTAGGGCTGGCGATACAGCCCCAGGCGGATGGACTCGTCGATCCCCAGCTGCCAGCCGACCCGGAAATCTTCATAGTAAAAAACAAGGTCGTGCCGATCGGCCAGTTGCTCGCCGAGTGCGATGATGGCCCGGTGGTTCTGGTATCTGGAATAGAGCAGGGTGGTGCTGAAGGCCGTAAAACCCCGAGCCACCGCTTCCTCGGCGGTTCTGGTGAGGCGCATGGTGTAACAGCGGCCGCACCGTTCCTGTTCGTGGAACACCACCTGGCGGAGATAGGCGGTCAGACCATACTCTTCATCGACAATCAGGGGGCAGCTGGTCAATCGGCCCACCTCGCGGGCGGCGTCGAGCCGGCGGCGGAACTCCTGAAAGGGGTGAATGTTGGGGTTGTGGAACAGCCCCTCTACTTCATGCCCAGCTTCAAGGAGCCGGGACAGGGGATAGAGGGCGCAGGGACCGCAGCAGACATGGAGCAGAATCCGCATCACTTGACCTTGAAATGCTTGGGCTCGATGCCGTAGCTGTGGATCTTGTAATTGATGATCCGCAGGCTGGTCTCCAGACTTTTGGCGGCCCTGGTCTGGTTGCCGTTGTGCTTTTTCAGGGCCTCAACGATCATCTCCCGCTCGAACTGCTCCACTGCCGTGGCCAGGGAGAGCGGCCGGTTGGAATGCACGGTTTCCGAACTCTGCAGCGAGGGTGGCAGGTGAATGGACTGGATGGTGGAACCGTCGCAGATCAGCACCGCCCGTTCCATGCAGTTCTGCAGTTCACGGACGTTGCCCGGCCAGTGGTACTGCACCAGGAGGTCGATGGCCGGGGTTGAGATGCGGTTGATCTGCTTGTTGTTTTCCTTGGCGTACTTTTCGAGGAAATAGTCGGCCAGGAGGAGGATGTCGGTGCGTCGCTCGCGCAGGGGCGGCAGGTATACTGGGAAGACGTTGAGGCGATAGTAGAGATCCTCGCGGAAGGCCATGTCCTTGACCGCCTTTTCCAGATCGCGGTTGGTGGCCGCCACCAGCCGGATGTTGGTGCGGATGACCTTGGGCGAGCCCAGACGCTGGAAGGTCCGCTCCTGGATGACGTTGAGCAGCTTCACCTGTACCGCCGGGCTGATCTCGCCGATCTCATCGAGGAACAGGGTGCCGCCTTCGGCCAGTTCGAAGCGCCCCTTCTTGCTTTCGGTGGCGCCGGTGAAGGCGCCCTTCTCGTGGCCAAAGAGCTCGCTCTCCAGCAGGGTTTCCGGCAGGGCCGAGCAGTTGACCACGACAAAGGGGCCGGCCGACCGGCTGGAATTGTGGTGCAGGGCCTTGGCCACCAGGGTCTTGCCCGTACCCGATTCGCCCCGAAGCAACACTGTGGCGTTGGAATCGGCCACCCGGTGGACCATGTCGAAGACCTCCTGCATGCGAGAGGAGTTGCCGATGATCTCTTCAATTCGGTTCTTAGCCGACAGTTCCCGCCGCAGCTTGGAATTTTCCTGGCGGAGCGCCTCCTTCTCCTCGTTGACCCGCTGGATGCGCTGCACCGTCTCGGCGATCAGACCACTAACCACGGTGAGAAAGCGCAGGTCGTGTTCGGATTCGGCGCCAAAACCTTCCTTGTAGATGCGGTCGATGGACAGGGCGCCAATGGAGTGCTGGGCAGCAATGATGGGCACGCAGAGAAACGAGCTCTTCTTCTTGCGCTCGTCGCCGCGGGTCCGGGTGCGGTTGAGAAAGAGCGGCTCGTCACCGATCTGCGGCACAATGATCGGCTCACCGGTGGCCACCACCTTGCCGGTTATCCCTTCCCCCAGCTTGTAGCGGCCCCGGCGCTTGGCCTCGGCGGTAATGCCGTGCGCCACCTCGATCTCCAGCTCGCCGGTGGTCGGGTTGATGATGGTGACGGTTCCATTGTCCATGTCTTTGCGTTCGGCCAGGCTGTTGACGATCTTCTCCAGGCAGTCCTGCAGACTGGTGGCCGAGGCCAGGTGGCGGGTGATTTCGTAAAGGCAGGCCAAGTTCTTGAATTCCTGATCCTGCTGCGCGCTCGCTTTGCTGGCCGTTGCTTTCATGGTTTCGAATATCAGTATATTGACAGTGCTGTTGTGAAATGGTACGTTGCCAAACTCATGGAGGGATGGCCGAGTGGTTTAAGGCGGCGGTCTTGAAAACCGTTGTGCGCAAGTACCGTGGGTTCGAATCCTACTCCCTCCGCCACGACGCCATGAAGCAAGCAACAAGGGAGAGATGACCGAGTAGGCCGATGGTGCTCGCCTGCTAAGCGAGTGTGGGGGTTATACTCCACCGAGGGTTCGAATCCCTCTCTCTCCGCCATATAGAAGACAGGGGCTGGTCGGCTTTCCGATCAGCCCCTGTCTGTTTTTCAGCCCCTACCACTCATACGCGAACAAAACGGTTGTCGCGCAAGTAATCAAACGGGTTATCGCTTGGCGAGCAGATCTTTCCGCCCAGGTTGCAAGCGTTCTCTTTTATTGTACCATGTAACATGAATGTAACATAAACTACCCCGCAGAGCGAGTGGAATCCACGCAAACTGTAACAAAGTTTACTTTGGATGTTGCAATAGTGTTGCCTTTTAGAGAGGTGGGGGACTTCAGCCAGAGGGCGGGGGCGCTTCGTCGCCTGACGAAAGCAATGCGCGCCAGCCGGAGCATGCGAAAAAGGGGAAGTGGGACCAGTTGGTCACAATGCTTCGTTCCTTTCCCCAGGCACGCAGCTGGTTGCGGCCGGAGTAGATCCGGTCGCGACCGGTGACGATGGCCCGGTGGAAGATGTCCTCGCCCGGGCCGTGCTGGTCGAAGGCCTGGCGAAAAGCCCGCAGTTCCTGGTCCAGCTCGGGGATGCTCCGCTTCGGCCGAAGGGCAAGAAACCGGTCATGCTGGGCCTCGTCGTCAAACATGGAGCGGTAAAAGCCATCCAAGGTCTGCTGGTCAAAGGCATCGACCAGGGCCTGGTAACTCGCGGGAGGTATGCCTCTCTTTTCGTCCACCGGCGCAAGCGTGCCGGCCAGGGCGGTGCTGGTGGCAAAGACCTCCGCCTGCCGGGCGAGGAGATGCCCAGCCACCCAGACGCCCATGGACCAGGCCAGCAGGTGCAGCCGCTCATAGCCGGCGAAGGGTTCCAGGGAGATCGGCCCCAGGGTCCGGTAGTCAAACAGCATGCACAGATCCAGACCTTCGGCCGGCATGGCGCGGAAGGGCTCGGGGTCCATGCCCCAGCCGCTGAAGAAGAGCAGGCAGTCGCGCTGTCCGGTCCGGTGCAGCCAGGCGTTGTCCATGTCAGCGCAGGGAGGCGGCGATGAGGGCCGGCAGGGCGGCCAGCTGCTCCCATTCCATGGCCGCGTTGAGGGAGAGACGTAGACGCGAGGTGCCCGCTGGCACCGTGGGCGGCCGCACCGCCTTGACCCAGTATCCGCCCTCGCAGACCCGCTCGGCCGAGGCCACTGCCCGGGCCGCGTCGCCGATCATCACCGGGACGATGTTGCTGTCCCCGAGGGTGGTCAGGCCGGCGTCGCGCAGGGCCTGGCGAAACTGTTCGGACAGAGCGGCAACCTTGTCCCGCTCAAGCCGCATCTCCGGGATGCGTTTGAGGACAAAACAGAGCCAGTGCACCGAGACCGGCGGCAGGCCGGTGGTAAAGATCTGCGAGCGGGCGGTGTTGAGGAGATAATCGGTCAGCACCCGGCGGCCGACGACAAAGGCCCCCTGGCCGCCAAAGGCCTTGCCAAAGGTGCCGGTGAGGATCTCGATCCGGTCGTGCACCCCCTGCTCTTCGGCGAGGCCCAGCCCACGCTCTCCGCGGATGCCCACACCGTGCGCCTCGTCCACGTACAGCGCGGCCCGCCAGCGCTCCTTGATTCGCACCAGCTCGGGCAGGTCGGCGGTGTCGCCGTCCATGCTGAAGATCGATTCGGTGACGATGTACACCTGCCTATACTGGTCCCGTTCCCGCGCCAGGATCTGGTCGATGGTCCGGTAGTCGAGATGGGGATAACGGATCACCTTGGCCCGGGTCAGGCGCATGCCGTCGATCAGGCTGGCATGGCAGAGCTTGTCGGCAAGGATCAGGTCCTGCTTGCCAGCCAGGGCTGGCAGGATGCCGATGTTGAGGTGATAGCCGGAGTTGAACACCAGGGCCGATTCGGTCCGGTAGTGGTCAGCCAGCATCCGTTCGAGCGCAGCGTACGGAGCTGAGTTGCCGGTCATCAGGCGCGAAGCGGTGCTGCCCAGGCCGTATCGGTCCAACAGGTTGGTCTCGGATTGCTCGCGGTAGAAGGCGGTCAGCAGTTCCCGGTTGGTCGCAAGACCCAGGTAATCGTTGCCGGCCAGGTTGAGAAAGCCGTGGCTGTCAATCTCGATCCGACCGTGGTCCAGATGGGTGACCGGGACCAGGCTTCGCCGCTGCCCTTCAAGTGCAATGGCGGCCAGTTGTTCGTCAAGCTGGGTATGGAGATCGGACATGGTCTGCAATCACTGGAAGAGTTGGGCGTAGAGCGCCTCGCCATATCCCACCACCAGGCGGTCGCCCATCTTGAGCGTCGGCGCGCGCAGGGTGCCGGAACGGCCCAGGGCCTCGGCGAGAATAGCCTCGCGGCTGTCGCTGCGCGGATCAAAGGTCAACAGCTGCTTGCCCTTGGCGATGACGATTTCCCTGGCCCCGGCAAGCAGGTCCCAGGCCGCGTCCTCGGCCAGGGTTTCCTTTCTGGCATCGGCGATCTGTTGCGGGACGAGATGGTGTTGTGCGAGCACAGCCTGTGCTTTCTGGCAGGATGCTCAGCCCTTTCGCAAATAGGCCCAATCGATCTGCATGGCGCTCCTCTGGTGCGGTTGCATGAGGTTGTGGTATGGTGGCGCAAGTCGCGCGGCCCGTATGCTTATGCCGCGTCCGCCACACTATAGGCAAAAGGCTCGGGTAGAGCAAGCCCGAGACCGGAGGAGCGCCATGACCACACCGAAGGATACGCCCCAACCGCAGGGGGAACTGCTGCTGCGGACCATGCCGTTGCCGGCCGACACCAGCTTCAACGGCGACGTCTTTGGCGGATGGATCATGGCCCAGATGGATATCGCCGGCAGCATCATGGCCAAGGAGGTCGCCCGCACCCGCACCGCCACGGTGGCGGTGGAAAGCATGCGGTTCATCAAGCCGGTCAAAGTCGGCGATGTGGTCTGCTGCTATGGCCGGGTGCGGCGGATCGGCACCACCTCGGTGACCATCATGCTGGAGGTCTGGGTAAAACCCACCCTGCGCGACACCGAGGATCGGTTCACCCTCTTCAAGGTGACCGAGGCTGCCATCACCTACGTTTCCATCGGCGAGGACGGCAACAAACAACCTATCCGCCCCGTCTCCGCTTAATCCCGCCTCGCCCCCGCTCAGGCAGTGAGGGCTTTGGTGTCCTCGAGGGAGATTTCCAGCTCGGCCAGGTCGATCTCGCTCAGGTTGAGCAGGCTGGCTTCGAGCGTGGCCGGCAGGAGCAGCGAGGGGGTGTGCTCCAGGCCGATGCCGAGCTTGTGACATACCAGATTGGCCATCCGTACCAGGATGAGGAGGATGTTCTTATCATCGATTTCCATTGCATGGTGCTCCCGGGCAATGTCCTGGAAGTTCTCCGGCATGTTCCACCGCGCCAGCAGCTTGCCGCCCTCGCGGGCGTGGAGTTTGACCATGGCCTCTATCAGCAGAGCGTCGGTGATCTTGATGGCCGTACTTTTGCGTTTGATCTGCTCGACGACCATGAGGATGAACAGCTTGCCCACATCGTGAAACAGGCCGCCAAAAAAGGCCTGCCCCTGATCGATCCCGTAGTCGTGCCGCCTGGCCAGCCAGACCGTGCCGTAGGCGCAGCCCACCGAATGCTGCCACAGTTTCTTCATCAGCATGTTGATGGTCTTGTCGCTGCTATTGAAGAAATTCCGCGAGGCCGCCAGCAGCACGACCCGGCTGGTTTCCCGCGTGCCCAGCCGCATGATCGCCGCCCGCACCGTGCCGACCTCGGATAAACCCCGATAAAAAGTGGAATTGGCAAATTTCAGAACCTGGCTGGACAGGGCCTGGTCCGAGGTGATCGTTTTCTCGACGACGCGCAGGTCGGGCTCGTTTCTCGCCAGTTCCTGCTGGATACGAACCGCGGCGGTGTTGAACACCGGCAGGGTGATGGTGTCCGATTCGATGAACCGGTTGATAATGTCGACGAGGGAAATTGGTGCGGCCATTTACTCACCGGAGAGGCGACGGAGTTCGACAAGGGGACGCGGCGGGCTGAACACAGGCAGGCAGCGCAGGACTTCATCCAAGGTGGTGATGCCGGCCGCGGCCTTGACCAGGCCGTCCTCGAGCAGGGTGATCAGTCCCGAGTGGCTGATGCTGATGGCCCTGATCTCGAAGCTCGCCTTCTGGGCAAGGATGGCGTTGCGCACCTGTTCGTCAAGCACCAGCAGCTCGAAGACCCCGGTGCGGCCGCGATACCCGGTGTGCCGGCACTCCTTGCAACCACGTCCCTTCTTGAACTGGGCGCCGCGCAGGTCGGCCAGGCTGCAGCGCAGTCGCTGCAGCTGGATCGGGCTGGGGGCCACGTCCACCGCGCACGAGGGGCAGACCCGGCGCAGCAGCCGCTGGGCCAGCACGCTGATCACGGTCGAGGAGACCATGAAGGGGGCGATGTCCATGTTGAGCAGTCGGATCAGGCCACCGATGCTGTCCTCGGTATGGAAGGTGGACAGCACCTTGTGGCCGGTCAGGGCCGCCTGCACCGCCACCTCGGCCGAATAGGCGTCGCGGATTTCACCGATAACGATAATATCCGGATCCTGGCGGACAATATGGCGCAGGGTTTCCTCGAAGGTCAGGTCGATCTTGGGGTCGATGGAGCACTGGGCAATGCCTTCGATCACGTACTCAACCGGTTCTTCTGCGGTGATGATGCTGACCTGCGGACTCTTGAGGGCGTGGATGCAGCTGTAGATGGTCGAGGTTTTGCCCGAACCGGTCGGACCAGTGACCAGCAGAACGCCGCTGGGCTGGTAGACCGCGTCCTCCATGAACCGGGTGAGCATCCGGGGCGACATGCCGATGGACTGGAGATCGAACAGCTCCTGCTTGCGGTTCAGGAGCCGGAGGACAATCTTCTCGCCATGGATGGTGATGAAAAAGGAGACCCGCAGGTCCAGTTCGCCCTCGTCGTAAGTGAACAGGATCCGGCCGCCCTGGTGGCGCCGGCGTTCGGTGATGTCGGCCTTGCACAGGATCTTGACGCGGCTGGCCAGGGCCGGGATAATCTCGTGGGGAAAGTCCTGGAAATGGTTGAGCACCCCGTCCTGACGGAAGCGGACCTGCAGCCGGTCGGGCATGGGCTCGATGTGGATATCGCTGGCGCTGTTTTTAATGGCCGCCAGGATGATCGAGTTGACCGTGCCGGTCACTGTGGTGTTGTCCACAGCGAGTGCCTGGCCGCTTTTGCGCTCCTGCAGCAGGTCCAGGGTCTTGCGAATGGCCCGTTCCTGGGCGATGACCGGCGTCACCGTAGGGCCGAGGCAGCGTTTGGCGTTCTGTACTGCCTCCTGGTCCAGCGGGTCGGCAAAGGCCACCCGAACCGTGCCGTCCTCGCTCCTGATCGGCACGAAGCAGTGGGTAGCCATCAGATTCTTCGGCGCCCGGTCGCACAGGGCCCGATCAATGTTGTTGAGGCCGGGTTCGATGAAGGGAAAGCCCATTTGGATGGACAGCACCTCGATGAAGACCTGCTCGTCGATGAAGTTGTGCTTGACCAGGACCCGGCCCAGTTTTTCCTTGGTCTCGCTCTCCTTCTGGATGCGGCAGGCGGCCTCCAGGTCTTCCGGGCTGAGGTACCCCAGTTCGGTGAGCAGGTCACCGATGCGAATGGGCGAGGAGGTCCCGCCGAGCGCCTCCTTGACATCCTGGTCGGTGATGTGCTTCAGGTCCTTGAGAATCTTGAGCAGGGGCTGGAAGGAGGTCAACTTGGCCTGGATGCGCAGCGCGTGCTCCACCTGTTGTTTGGTGAGTTTGTTCACCTGGAGCAGCAGGCGGATAATGGTGCCGTGGGCTTCGGTCGACTGATCGGTCATGGCCATGTGCGCGCGTGGTGACTGCGGGGTGAAGGGGTACAGGAATATCCTGCACAGTGTACCATTGGTCCTCGGCCGGCAGTCTCGGCCCGCCGGAACGCGTTCGAACAAACGTCCAACTATAGGGCTATTACCCCGCGGATTCAAGCAAATCTGCCCTGAGGGCAAAAGATTCTCCCGGCTGCGATGTGCCGCGCAGCGAGCGTTTGCGGCTTTTCAGTTCTCGCCCTGACCGGTTTTGTCGCCCGCCGGGGCGACGGATCCGATCATCGCCTCGGGCCGGACCAGGCGATCAAACTCCTCCTCGTTCAGCAGACCGAGCGCCGCGGCGGCCTGGCGCAGGGTCAGCTGTTCGGCGTGGGCCTTTTTAGCGATCGCCGCCGCCTTCTCATACCCCAGGTGCGGGTTGAGGGCGGTCACCAGCATCAGCGAGTTGTGCAGGTGATGCTCGATTCGCTCCCGGATCGGCTCGATGCCTCTAGCGCAGTGCCGGTCAAAGGAGTCGATCGCCTCCGCCAGGAGGGTTGTTGACTGGAGAAAATTGTACACTATCAGTGGCTTGAATACGTTGAGCTCGAAGTTACCCTGGCTGGCGGCAAAGCTGAGGGCCGCATCGTTGCCAAAGACCTGGCAGGCGACCATGGTGACCGCCTCGGCCTGGGTCGGGTTGACCTTGCCCGGCATGATCGAGCTGCCCGGCTCGTTGGCCGGGATGGCGATCTCGCCCAGACCGCAGCGCGGCCCGCTGGCCAGCCAGCGGACATCGTTGGCGATCTTCATCAGGTTGGCCGCCAGCCCCTTGAGCGCGCCGCTGGCAAAGACCAGGGGATCGTGGGCGGTGAGAGCATGGAACTTGTTCGCGGCCGAACGGAAGACCCTGCCCGTGTCCAGGCTGAGCTGTTCGGCCACCGCCGTGCCGAATCCAGGGGGGGCGTTGAGCCCGGTGCCCACCGCCGTGCCGCCGATGGCCAGTTCGCGGAGATGCTCCAGGGCCTCCTTGATCTGCCCGGTGCTGCTGGTGATCATCGCCGCCCAGCCGCTCACCTCCTGGCCCAGGGTCAGGGGGGTGGCATCCTGGAGGTGGGTGCGGCCGATCTTGACGATGTTGGCGAACTCGGACGCCTTGGCCTCGAGCGTGGCGCGAAAGGAGGCCAGCGCCGGCAGCAGTTTATCCACCAGAGCAAAGACCGCGGCCACATGCATGGCTGTGGGGAAGACGTCGTTGGAACTCTGGGACAGGTTGACGTGGTCGTTGGGGTGCACCGGCCGGCTCCCCTCCAGGCTGCCGCTGGCGATGAACGAGGCCCGGTTGGCGATCACCTCGTTGACGTTCATGTTGGTCTGGGTGCCGCTGCCGGTCTGCCAGACAGAGAGGGGAAACTCGTCGTCGTGACCCCCGGCCAGGATCTCGTCACAGACCTGGACGATCAGGTCCGCCATCGGTTCGGCCAGTTTGCCGGCATGGACATTGACCTGGGCGCAGGCCCGCTTCACCCGCACCAGGGCATGGACCAGCGCCAGCGGCATTCGTTCCGCGCCGATGTGGAAATTGCGCCGGCTGCGCTCGGTCTGCGCCCCCCAGAGCCGGTCGGCGGGGACGTCGATCTCGCCCATGGTGTCGTGTTCGATGCGGTGGTTCATGGTGGTTCTCCCCGGGGGACAAGGCGTTAGGCGGTCGCGGCGGTTCCTTGCATGTCGTCATACCGGCAAGTCCGGCACAAGGCAAAGCGTTTTTTTCTGTCCGGGAAAAAGGTGTGGGCTATGTCGCCCGGTCAGGGTGCGCTCCCCATACCCTTTCGGAAAAGCGGTTGCCTCTGTTTGGCGATGCGTTATACAATGACCAGAGCGGGCGACTCGACTGGCGCCGCCCTTCCCTTCCGCCATGGACCTGTATGCAACACCCTGCAGAGACCACCGAAACCAGCGACCGGAGGCGGACCAGCATGCTGGCCGTCCAGGTCGGTCTCACTGCCAATATCCTGCTTGCCGTGGTCAAGTGCGTGGTCGGCATCCTGGGCAACAGCCACGCCCTGCTGGCCGACGGCATCAACTCCACCTCGGATGTGGCCTATGGCGTGGTGGTCAGCATCTTTGTCCGCCTGTCCGGCAAGCCGGCCGACCACGAGCATCCCTACGGGCACGACCAGTTGGAGAGCGTGGCCGCGGTGGTGGTCGGCGCCTTTGTCATCACCACCGCGATCGCCATCTTCTGGAACACTGTCGATTCCGTCTATGAACTCCTGACCGTCCGTCCCGAGGCCGTGGGCGCAAGCATCATTGCTCTGTGGATTGCACTGGCGGTGGTGGCGGTCAAGCTCGGTCTGACCGCCTGGACCTACGGAATCAACCGCCGGGTCCAGAACAGCGCCGTACTCGCCCTGGCGCATGACCACCGCAACGACATCTTTGCCTCGACCGCCGCCGCGATCGGCATCTTCTTTGGCCGCATGGGCTTCCCCTGGATCGATCCTTTGGCGGGCGCGGTGGTGTCCTTGATCATCCTCCACACCGGAATCGAGATCCTGCGCGCGGCCGCGGCCGACCTCATGGACACGTTACCGGGCAAGGAGCTGGCCCGGGAGATGCGCGCCGTCATCGAGCAGATTCCAGGCGTGGGGGCCATTGAGGAGATGCACGCTCACCGTTTCGGCCCCTACCTGGTGGCCAACATCACCATCGGCGTCGATGGCGCCCTCAGCGTCCGGGAAGGCGACCGGATCGCCACCGAGGTGGAAGAGCGCCTGCTGGCGGGGATGGAATTCATGCGCCGGGTGTACGTGCACTACCATCCGGTCGGGACGGCCAGCCCGCAGGTCGGCATGGACCAGTGATTACAGGGACACAACCCGGTTGCGGCCGGTGCGCTTGGCCCGGTAGAGGGCCTGATCAGCCTTCTGCAGCAGGAGGGCGGCACTGGCGGGCTGCTGGTTGAGCAGCGAGGCCACGCCGATGCTGACCGTCACCGCCCAGGATTGGCCCTGATCGTGGAAAGGACAGCCGGCCACCAGCGAGCGGATCTTTTCGGCCACGACCAGGGCCTTGTCCTGGCAGGTAGTGGGCAGAGCAATGACGAATTCCTCGCCGCCGAAGCGGGCGGCGAGATCACCGCCACGGATGTTGTTCTTCACCAGCGCGCCCACCGTTTTCAGCACATAATCACCAAAGCCGTGGCCGCAGGTGTCGTTGACCTGCTTGAAGTGGTCGAGGTCGAGAAAGAGGCAGCTCAGTTCCAGCTTTGCCCGCAGGGCCCGAGAGAACATCTCCTCGAAGGCCTCCTGGAAGTAGCGCTTGTTGCGCAGACCGGTAAGTTCGTCGTTGACTGCCCTTTCGTAAAGATTTCTGTTCATCTCCTCCAGATGGCGCATGTGCCGGCGCAGCTGCAGATGCACCTGCACCCGGGCCAGCAGCTCCTCGCCGATGAACGGTTTGACCAGGTAATCGGTGGCGCCGACGCGAAACATCTGCAGCACCGCGTCGGGGGCGCCGTGGCTGCTCAGTGAAATCAGAGGCAGGTGTTCGGCCTCGGGAATCTGGCGGGTGAGATGGATGAACTCATCGCCGCGCATGATCGGCATGTCGAAATCGACGATGGCCAGGTCGATCCGGTCCAGGTTCCGCTGGAGAAGATTGAACGCCTCGCGGCCGTTTTCCGCCTCCATGATCGCCAGACCGGAGCGTTCCAGGCAGGAACCCACCATACGCCGCAGCGAGCGGTTGTCGTCGATGATCAGGGCGGTCATGCCGGTAAAGGCAGGCACGGGTCGAAGCACCCGGTCAACGGCCCGGGCGATGTCGCCGCGGGTGAAGGGCTTGGAGATGAATTCGAGGCTGCCCAGATGAAAGCCGCGGATGCGGTTGTCGAGCGAGTCGTTGGCCGAGACGAACAAGATCGGGGTGTGAGCTTCCCGGGCGCCGTAGAGCCCCTGGGTCTCCTGCTCGCGAAATTTCTCGGAGCAGGAGAAACCGTCCATCCTCGGCATATCGATATCCATGGTGATCAGATCGGGCGGGGCCTCCATCCAGGACAGCGAGGAGAGTGCCTCGATGCCGTTGCTGAAGGTGACCACCTTGTACCCGGCCTCTTCCAGCTCTTTCTGGATGATGGCGCGCATGGTGGCGCTGTCGTCGACCACCACCACCGTCAGGGGCCTGGATGCCTCCCGTGGGGCCAGTTCCTGTCCCATCCCGTTCGCCCTGTCGTGTGCAGCCATTATTCCTTGCGACCGTTGTATTACGGGGCCGGCGGACGCCGTCCCCCATGGACCAATCACCGCAAGTATTGTATATCAAAATCACCCTCTGGCCAATTAAACCTTGCCGGCGGGGGAGAAAACCCCTCCCGCCCCGGAGCACGCCGACAAGGTTCCCCGTTTTCACATCCGGATGAAGGAGCATCTCATGATCCATTACACCCTAGCCAACGGGGACCGCATCCCCGCCCTTGGACTCGGAACCTGGAAATCGTCCCCCGGCGCCGTCCAGGCCGCCGTCAAAGAGGCCCTGGCCGCTGGCTATCGCCACATCGACTGCGCCCCCATCTATATGAACGAACCCGAGGTCGGCCGCGCCCTGACCGAGGCCTTTGCCGGCGGCCAGCAGCGGGGGGATCTCTGGCTGACCTCCAAACTGTGGAACAACGCGCATGCGCCCGAGCTGGTGCGGCCTGCCCTGGAAAAGACCCTGGCCGATCTGGGGGTGGACTCGCTTGATCTCTATCTCATCCACTGGCCGGTGGTGTTCGCGCCAGGCGTACTGTTCGCGGGCAAGGCCGAGCAGTACGTGTCCCTGGCCGAAATCCCGATCATCGAGACCTGGAGGGCCATGGAGGAGTGCGTCGCCCAGGGGCTGGTGCGGCACATCGGGGTGTGCAATTTCAGCGTCAGCAAACTCGACGCCCTGTACCAACAGGCCACCATCAAGCCGGTGATGAACCAGATCGAACTGCACCCGTTCCTGCAGCAGACGGCCATGCTCGACTACTGCCGGCAACACGATATCCTGCTCACCGCTTACTCGCCGCTGGGTTCGGGCGACCGGCCCAAGGCGCTGAAAAAGAGCGACGAACCGGTTCTGCTTGCCCATCCGGTCATCGCCGACATCGCCGCCAAACATAAGGCCACGGCCGGCCAGGTGCTGCTCGCCTGGGCCCTGGGTCGAGGCACCGTGGCCATTCCCAAGTCGGTCAACCCGCAGCGGCTGCGCCAGAATCTGGCCGCGGCCGATCTGACGCTCGATGCCGCCGACATGGCAGCCATGGCCTCCCTGGACAGGGGCTACCGCTTCGTCGACGGCGCCTTTTTCACCGGCCAGGGTTCGCCCTACACCCTTAAGGAACTGTGGGACGAGTGAGCGACGCGGGCGTGTGATGCTGGCCATTCGCGATCTCGATATCCCGGGCCTGCGCATCGAGCGGTTCGAGGCCCGCCCCGGCGAAGCCTGGTGCTGCATCGGCGGCAATCGTTCCGGTATGGACCGGCTCTGCGATCTCCTTGGCGGGGCGGAAACCCGCTTCCGGGCCGGGCTCTTCCGCTGGCCGACCGACGCCGGGGTGGTTTCCTTTCGGCGGCAGCAGGAGATCTACGAGGAGGAACTACGCCGGGACGACACCGACTTCCTCGACCGCATCGACCCCGGCACCCCGGCCCGCGCCTTTCTCACCGATATCGAGGGCCACCGGGAACTGATCGAGCGCTTTGCCCTGGGCGACCTGCTCGACCGGGGCTACCGCCAGCTCAGTTCCGGCCAGGCCCGCAAGCTCTGCCTGCTCGCCCATCTCACCCGCGGCGCTCCCTGCCTGATGATCGAAAGTCCGTTCGAAGGGCTGGA
Organism: uncultured Desulfobulbus sp.; assembly: GCA_964521155.1. GTDB lineage: Bacteria > Desulfobacterota > Desulfobulbia > Desulfobulbales > Desulfobulbaceae > Desulfobulbus. The sequence continues at coordinate 14,696 of CAZFPV010000016.1, forward strand.
TCAGGCAAGCTGCCGTGAACTCGACCGGGTGCTGGCCGAGGCGCACCGCCAGGGGATCGGGCTGCTGCTCTTTGTCGGCAACACCGCCGACATTCCGGCCTGGTGCACCCACCTGGCCGCCTTCCGCGACGGGACCCTTGTGCTCCAGGGACCGGTCGCCGAGACCCGGGAAGCGGTCATCCAGGTCGTGCAGCGGCCGACGCCTCTGTTCCGGGTGCGGGTCGAGGAGTTGCGGGCCGAGCGGCGCGAGGCGGACAACGGGAGCGCCGGGGCCAGCCTGGTCACCTTGACCCGCGGCTTTGCCCGGTATGGCG
>CAZFPV010000017.1:0-14798 GCA_964521155.1 uncultured Desulfobulbus sp.
GTCTGGGTTTCGGGCCCGGGTCGGGGCTGGCATCCGGACAGAGCAAACCCCAGGCAGACCAGGGCGAGGAGGAAACAGCAGCGGGAATGGGTGATTAACCTGCGCATGGCAGCCCCCTGTCAACGAACAGTTGCCGGATCGCCTCCCGGATGGAGGCCTGCACCTCCCGCATGGGCCGGGCGGCGGGAATGCGTACTATACAGTCATGGGGAAAGGATGCAAAGAGGGCCGCGACCCGTTCCAGCTGATCCTGCTGCTCGAAATCGTTGAGGTCCTCGCCGCGCAGCTCGCGGATGCGGGCCACGCTCTCGGCGGCAGTCATGGTCAGGAGCAGGACCAGATCGGGCGTCGGGGCAAAGTCGTTGCGGGCGAAAATAGCCTGCGGATCGCAGCCGGCCGCGCCCTGGTAGGCGGCAGTGGAAAAATAGTAGCGGTCGGTGAGCACAATCCGGCCCTCGGCCAGCGCGGGCAGGATGCATTTCTCCACATGCTGCCTCCGGTCGAGGAGAAACAGCTCCAGTTCGCGCTCGCGCGATGTCTGCGCCCGGTTGCGGTACAACTCCCGAATCTGCCGGCCATGGGGGCCGTCGGTCGGCTCCCGCGTCTCCACCACCGCATGCCCCTGCTGCCGCAGCCACTCGGCCAGGAGCGGCAGTTGGGTCGATTTGCCGGTGCCGTCAATGCCTTCAAAGGCGATCAGCAGCCCCTTGTTCATGTCGCCTCCACCCTGGCCCGGTTGGCGACGATGCACCGGGCCATGTCCACCGCGGCGGCGAGGCTGGCAGGATCAGCCAGGCCGCGGCCGGCAATGTCGTAGGCGGTGCCGTGGTCCACCGAGGTGCGGACAAGGGGCAGGCCGAGGGTGACGTTGACCCCGTCGGCAAAATGGAGCAGCTTGAAGGGGATCAGCCCCTGATCGTGGTACATGGCCACTACCGCGTCGTAGCGGCCTCCGGCCGCCTGGTGGAAGACCGTGTCCGGCGGCCAGGGACCGCTGACCTCGCCCGGTCCGGCAGCCATGGCCATGGCCGGTCGGATGAGTCGCGCCTCCTCGTCGCCGAACATCGAATCCTCGCCCCCGTGGGGATTAAGCCCAGCCACGGCAATGCGCGGCCGGTCAATGGCAAAATCGCGGCGGAGCGAGTCCCGGGTCATGTCGATGCAGTCGGCTATTGCAGCCGTGGTGAGCAGACCGGGGACCTGGGCCAGGGCCACGTGGATGGTGACCAGCACCACCTTCAGGCGCGGGCCGGCCATCATCATGCGCACCCGGGGCGCGCCAGTCAGGGCGGCCAGCATCTCGGTGTGTCCCGGATAGGGGTAGCCTGCCTGCTTGAGGCTCATCTTGCTGATGGGGCAGGTGACGATGCCGCTGCATTGCCCCGCAAGCACAAGCTCTACCGCAGTCTCGATATACCTGGCCATGGCTTCGCCGGTGGCGGCATCCGGCCGCCCCCATTGCACCGCCGCGCTGTCGAGTTTCCCCGTTGGCAGTACCGGCAGGGCGCCAGGGCGGACCGGATCGCCTGGCGTCCAGTCGACGATGGCCAGACGCAGGCCAAGCGATTCCGCTGCCCGGCGGAGCATGCCGGCGTCGCCGACCACGATGGCATGAGCCTCAGCGGCAAACCCTTCCCGCGCCCAGAGCCGGCAGATGATCTCGGGTCCGATGCCGGCCGGGCAGCCCATGGTCACGGCCAGGAGGGCCGGGATGTTGTCAGGTTGCTGCTGCATGGTCCTCTCCTCTACTCGCACGCATCAAAGGCGTTGCGGATATGTTCCACCTGCACCGACCGGTTGTCCCGGTCCAGCAGGACCGCGATGACGTCGAAGCGGGCGGCGGCTTCCCCCAGTCCATGGGACTGGAGATAATCCTGGGCAATCCGGCAAAGCTGGCGCTGCTTGCGCGCATCGACCGCCTCCAGCGGGGCGCCGAAGGCCGTGGATCGCCTGGTCTTGACCTCGATGAACACGATCGTCCGGCCGTCCCGGGCGATGATGTCGATCTCGCCAAACGGCTTGCGGTAGTTGGTGGCCAGAACCTCGTAGCGCAGCCCGGTCAGATGCCGCACTGCCATGGCCTCGCCCTGGCGGCCGGTGTTGGCCGAGGCTGAGGCAGTCTTCCGTAATACCGCCACGCCGGTCTACCTCGCCTCGCGTCCGGTCCAGAGCGCCGCCTGGACCAGCGTCGGTTCATCGCTTTCCAGGTATTCGCGCACGCCACGAAAAGTCCGGCGATGAATCGGCGACGGCCCGCAGCGCTCGATGGCCTGCCGGTGGGCCCTGGTGGGGTAGCCCTGGTGGCGGTGGAACTCGTATTGGGGATACTGTTGATGGTACTCGGCCATCATCCGGTCCCGGGTCACTTTGGCGATGATCGAGGCCGCGGCAATGGAGGCGCTGCGCCGTTCCCCCTTGATCAGGGTTGTCTGCGCAATCGGTGACGGCGCCGGAAACTTGCCGTCAACGAGAAGGTGGTCGGGCGGTGTATTGCCGTTGTTCACGGTGCAGTTGTCGAGCGCCCGACGCATGGCCAGCAGGGAGGCTTGGAGGATATTAAGCTGTTCGATCTCACGGGGGGTGGCGCTGCCGACGCCGATGATCGCAGCGTGTTCGTGCAGCAGGGCGAACAGTTCCTCGCGCCTCCGGGCTGTGAGTAGTTTGGAATCCTGGAAGAGATGGTACGGACAGTCGCGGGGCAGGATTACGCAGGCAGCGACCACGGGCCCGGCCAGCGGGCCCCGACCAGCCTCGTCAAGACCGGCGACGAGCGCACAGCCCCGGGAATGCAGGCCGCGCTCGAACTGAAAGGTGTCGGTCTGGTCAAAAGAGATGCCGTTAGCATGACGGCCTCCAGGTGCGGTGGTCATGGCGACCATGGAGCCCGGCGTGCGCCGTCGGGGCAACGAGAGGCCGCAGTCAAGCCCTGAACAGACCACGGGCATCCGGCCGCGTCAGCGACCAACGGATGCCCGTTTGCAATCATGTTTCCGCCTGACTGCCGCCGGGAATTGCCCCAACAACCGACAGGCAGGACCAGATCAGATGATGCCGCGCTCACGGATGCGTGCGGCCTTGCCACGGCGCTCGCGCAGGTAGAACAGGCGGGAGCGGCGAACGCGACCGGCGGTCACCATTTCCACCTTCTCGATGCGCGGTGAATGAGTGGCAAAGGTCTTCTCCACGCCTACACCATGCGAAATCTTGCGCACTGTGAAGGAGGCGTCCATGGCGCCGCGTTTCCGTTTGATGACCACGCCCTGGAAGATCTGAACGCGCTCCTTGTTGCCTTCAATGATCCGGATATGCACCTTTACGGTGTCGCCGGGCCGGAACTCCGGCATGTCAAAACGCATCTGCTCCAGATCAATCTTGTCGATGAGATTCATGCTTGTCTGTTTTCGGGGCAGGTCGCGGTCGGCTGCGCCGTGCTCCCGAAGGATGCCTCCAAATCATCCTGAATAAAAAAGAACGTTACTCTGTAGTCAATACTAGGCAATCAACAACCAACGCAACCGCACCCTGCGGGGCGGGCGGCAGGTGTAAACACCATCTTGTGCTCATGTGTCCGCGAGGCCAAGCAGCCGATCCAGCATAATCGAGGCCGCTGACCGGACCGAGAGATGGTTGAATCCGGTGAGGCCGCGAATCGGCGGCAACACGCCGTCCACCCTGGCCAGAACCTCCGGCGCCAGGCCCCAGGCCGTGCCGAGCAAGAGGAGAAGGGGGCGCCCCTGCCCTATCCACTCCCGTGCCTGGATCCAGGTGACCGTGTTTTCCTGTTCCCTGGCACAGGTGGCCAGGACAGCAGGCCTGCGACCGTGGATGGCTTCCGCGCCGGCTATGGCTTCCTCGAGGGTGGCGCGGATGGCAATCCCGGACAGCGCCCGCCGCCGGTCCGGATTGACCTGGCCGCCATACCCCTGCGTCCAGTGGGCCACGATCTCGCCGGCCAACTCCTGCTGCTCGCGAAACGGCGTCACCACCCAGTAGGTGGTGCAACCGTAGGTGGCGCAGGCCCTGGCAATATCGTGCAGGTCGAGGTTGGTGACAGCCGAACCGATGGTCTCGCCGTTGCGGTTGACCACCGGAAAATGCACCAGGGCGACGTCAACCCGCGGCCTGCTATCCTGTTTTCCGTTCCTCGACAATGGCTTCTATCCGGGCCCAGAGCCCTTCCCGCTTGAGCAGTTTGGTTTCCGCCGGCGTGAATCGCACCTGTGCCAGCAGCTCTGGCCTCCGGCCCAGGGTGATCCGCACCGATTCGAGGAACCGGTATGCCGTTATGGCAGCATGATCCCCGCAGAGCAGCACCTCGGGCGCTAGCATCCCCTCGAATTCCCGCGGCCGGGTGTAGTGGCCGTGTTTGAGCAGGCCCCGGCTGAAGGTGTCCTGGGCCGCCGAATCCTCGCAACCGAGCACGCCCGGCAGCAACCGGGTTACCGCATCCATCACCACCAGGGCGGCCAGTTCACCGCCGGTGAGGATATAATCGCCGATGCTCAGTTCCTCGTCCACAAATCGCTCGCGGAACCGTTCGTCCACGCCTTCGTACCGGCCGCAGACCAGTACCAGCCTGTGGTATCCGGTCAGTCGCGCGGCAGCCTCCTGGGTGAAGGTCTCGCCCCTGGGGGAAAGCAGGATCACCCTAACTCCGCCCTCGTTGTCCGCGCAGGCCGCACGCAGACAGGCAGCCAGCGGCTCGGGCTTCATCACCATCCCTTCGCCGCCGCCAAAGGGGCGATCATCGGTCATGTGATGTTTATCGAGGGCGTAGTCGCGGATATTGTGGATCCCGACCCGGATCCTGCCCTCGTTCACCGCCCGCCGCACGATTCCTTCGGCCAGCGGCGAGGCAAAGAAATCGGGGAATATCGTCAAAATATCAAACTGCATGAGCAGGCGTCGCCGTCTCAGTCGTTTATCTCGAGCAGTCCAGGAGGCAGATCCAGCACCACCCGCTCCTCGCCGATCTCGCGAACAAATTCCCGCACTGCCGGCGCCAACACCTCGTCGGCGCCGTTGCGAATCACCAGGATATCCTGGCCGCCCGTGCCGATGATCGCGGTCACCGTACCCAGCACCTGACCGTCGGTGGTCTCAGCTCGCTTGCCGACCAGGGTGTGAAGGTAATACTCACCTTCGCCCACCGGAGGCAGATCGGCGACCGACAACCACACCAACTGGTTAACCAGTCGCTCGGCCCCGTCTCGGTCCGTGCAGCCGGCCAGCCGCAAGATCACCGAGGCGCCGCTGACCCGGGCCAGTTCGCAGGTTTGCGGCGTCAGCGCTGCTGCTTCCTTCCCGCCCAGATACACCTGCCGGTAGCGGGTGAGGCTGTCCAGGGACTGGGTGAAGGGCCGGACCTTGACCTCGCCCCGCAACCCGTGCGCCTTGAGGACCACGCCGGCGACAACAAAGCCGTCCGGCTCCCGGAGGCGCCCGGTGTCCACTGGTTTTATTCCACTATTTCCAGGCGGGTCCGCTTGCCGTCGCCGGTTTCGGCCGCGGCAAGCACCGCCCGCATCGCCCGGGCGGTCCGCCCCTGCTTGCCGATCACCTTGCCCAGGTCGCCCTGGGCGACCCGCAGCTCGATGACGATCTGCTCGTCGTCCTCCTGCAGGCTGACCGCGATCCCTTCGGGATGATCGACCAGCCGGGAGGCGATGAACTCGATCAGCTCTTTCATTTAGTTGGCCGCGGCCGTCCCGGCATGCTTGCGGATCAGACTCTCAACGGTTTCGGTGGGTTTGGCGCCGCGCTTCACCCAGGCATCGAGCTTCTCGTTGTCGATGGTGACCGCGGCCGGATTCTGCATCGGATCGTAGGTGCCAAGGATATCAAGAAACTTGCCATCGCGGGGCGCCTCGCTGTCGGCGACGACGATACGATAGAAGGGCTCTTTTTTGCGGCCTTTTCTCGTTAAACGGATACGAACTGCCATTGTCTGTTTTCCTCCTGTGGACGTATGAAATCCATGCCGCGCTTCGCGTGCATGGATTGGTAAGGTACGGCTATCGAGCGCGGGCGCTCTACCTGGTCAGCCCCTTGGGCAGCTTGCGGCGCTTGCCGCCGCTCATGATGCCCTTGCCTTTCAGGTTTTTCATCATTTTCAGCATCATGGTGTAGCTTTTCAGCACCCGGTTGACCTCGTTGACCGAGGTGCCCGAGCCGTTGGCGATCCGCACCCGCCGGCTGGCGTTGATGATGAGGTAGTTGCGGCGCTCCTTCAGGGTCATGGAGCGGATGATCGCCTCGGTCTTGACCAGTTCCTTCTGATCCGGCTTGGGCGCTTCCTTGAGCTGCTTGAGCTTGCTGATGCCCGGGATCATGTCCATGAGCTGTTCCAGGGTGCCCATCTTCTTGATCTGCTGGATCTGGTCGAGAAAGTCTTCCAGGGTGAAGGCGTTCTTCTGGATCTTGCGGGCCAGTTTCTCGGCTTCCTTCTGATCGACGACCGCCTCGGCCCGCTCGATCAGGGAAAGCACATCGCCCATGCCGAGAATGCGCGAGGCGGCACGGTCGGGGTGGAAGATTTCCAGGGCCTCGACCGATTCGCCCACACCGACGAACTTGATCGGCTTACCGGTCACCTTCTTGACCGAAAGGGCCGCGCCGCCGCGGGCGTCGCCTTCCATCTTGGTCAGGATAACGCCGGTGATCTCCAGGTCGGCATTGAACTTTTCGGCCACGGTTACCGCGTCCTGGCCAGTCATGGCGTCGGCGACGAACAAAACCTCGCTCAGGTGGACGGTGCGGCTGATCTCGCGCAGCTCGGCCATGAGGGCGTCGTCCACATGGAGACGGCCGGCGGTGTCGATGATAACGGTGTCACGGTCGCCCGCCGCGGCCTGGGCCACGGCCAGCCGGGCAATGTCCACCGGCTTCTGTTCGGTGGTCGAGGCAAAGACCGGCACCCCGATCTGCTCGCCAAGCACATGCAGCTGCTCGATGGCCGCCGGCCGGTAGACGTCGGCCGGGACCAGGAGCGGAGAACGCCCCTTATCCTTCAGTTGTTTCGAAAGCTTGGCTGCGGTGGTGGTCTTGCCCGAACCCTGCAGGCCGGCGAGCATGATCACCGCCGGCTGGCGGCCATCGAGCCGGAGCGGTTCAGCCTGGCTGCCGAGCAGAGCCACCAGTTCGTCATGGACAACCTTGACCACCTGCTGGCCGGGACTCAGGCTGGACAGCACCTCCCGGCCGATCGCCTTCTCGGTGACGGAGGCGATGAACTCCTTGACCACGCCGAAGTTGACATCAGCCTCAAGCAGCGCTGTGCGCACCTCACCCATGGCTTCCTGAATATTTTCCTCAGTCAGCGTGCCATGGCCGCGCAGCTTCTTGAAGACGCTTTCCAGGCGGTCGGTCAGATTCTCAAACATACCCTGTCCGGTGTTGAATGTGCTGTACTTTCAAAGCAATAGACGGCTTACCCCAGCGGCCGACGGAGCCGCAGGGTAGAAATTTTTCTTTTTACTCGACACGCATCAGGTTGTCAAGCAGGAAGAAAAACATGGTGATTCAAGCCATTATCCCGCGGCCAGGACCTCGGCGACCTTGTCCAGGGATTCCGGCGTGTCCGCCTGAAGACAAACAACGGACGAACCCTTGGGCAAAATCTTTTTCATCATCCCGGCAAGCACATTCTTTGGCCCGAGTTCGACGAAGACCTCGACGCCCTCGGCCAGCATCCGCTCGATGATCGTAAGCCAGCGCACCCGGGAGGCGATCTGCCGGGCCATGATCGCCCTGATGGCCGAGGCCTCGTCGGCGGCGTCGCCGGTGACGTTGAACAGCACCGGCGTCTCGGGCCGGTGGAACGGGATGCCGGCCATGAAGGCGGCGAAATCGTCCACCGCGCCGGCGACCAAGGGGCTGTGATTGGCCACGCTCACCTTGAGCGGGATGACCTTGGCCCCGCGTCCGGCGCACAGACCGGCCACCCGGTCGAGTCCCTGCTCGTCGCCGGAGAGCACAATCTGGGTGGCGGTGTTGTGATTGGCCACCACCGCCTCGCCAGGGCCGGCATATCCGGCCAGCGCGGCCTCGACCTCATCGATGGTCAGGCCGACCACCGCCCGCATGCCGCCCGGATGGGCATTGCCTTCGCGCTCCATCAACTCGCCGCGGCGGGTGACCAAGGCGAGCGTGTCCTCGACGGTGAGCACCCCGGCCGCGTGCAGGGCGGAATACTCGCCCAGGCTGTGACCGGCGAGGAACGTGGGGGCAAAGCCGGGCAACCGTTTGCGCAGTTGCTGCCAGCAGATCAGATTGACTGCGGTCAGGGCCGGCTGCAGGTAGAGCACCCGGGTGAGTTCGTCAATCGGCCCCTCGAAGCAGAGCCGGCGAATGGGAAAGGAGGAGATATGCTCGGCGAGATTAAGAAGGGCCGCGGCCTCGTCATCAGCCTCGGCAAACGCCTGGCCCATGCCCACGTACTGCGATCCCTGCCCGGGAAAGAGGATTGCTGTCTTTTTCATGAATTCTGTCATCAAACTGGGCGCCGCCGGCCCCGATCACTGCCGGTCGAACACAAGATTATAAAAGAGAAAAATCAGCACGCCGACGGTGATGGCAGAATCGGCGACATTGAAGGCGGGCCAGTGATAGGACCCGAGGTAGACATCAAGGAAATCGACCACAAACCCAAGCCGGATCCGGTCGATAAGGTTGCCAATGGCGCCGCCCGCGATCAGGGCCAGGGCCGCACTGTACCAGCGACTGACCCGGCCATAGCTGCGCTGGCCGATCCAGATCATGACCAGGGCGACGCTGGCCGCAGCAATGAAGAAGGCCTGCCGCCATACCGCCGGCTGGCCGGCGAGGATGCTGAAGGCGGCGCCGTTGTTGGTGAGATAGGTCAGGTTAAAAAAACCCGGCAGAACCTCTCGGCTCTCATAGAGGGCAAAATGCTGCACGATCCACAGCTTGGTCGCCTGATCAAGGCCGACCACAGCGACGATGATGGTGAAAAACAGCGGCATCGCGGCGCCGATCAGGCTGAAAGCCGCCGCACCACGCCGGCGCAGCGGGCACAGAGGGCGGGATGGTCGACATCCTGTCCCACCGAAGTGGCAATGGTCCAGCACCGCTCGCACTTGACGCCCGGCGCCGGCTGGACTGCGATCCGCACCCCATCCAGGGACTCGTCGGCGACAAAGGCAAGTCCAGTCTCCTCCCCTGGAGCAACCAGGCGGAAATCCGAGACAATGCAGATCTCCCGCATCAGCGCAAGCGAACCATCGAGGAAGGCTGTCCATTCGGCGTCCGCCTCGATGACCACCTCGGCGTCGAGGGAAAGCCCGATCAGCTTGTCGCGCCGGGCCGCCTCGAGCGCCCGGGTGGCGGCGCCGCGCAGGTTGAGGAGCCGGGTCCAGCGGTCGAGGAAGGCCGGATCGCGCTCGATGTCGTCCACTGTGGGAAACTCGGCGAAAAAGATCGATTTTTCGAGCGGGTCCTTATCTTCCAGATCATGGAGATGTTCCCAGGCCTCGGCCGCGGTGAAACAGAGGATCGGCGACATCAGGCGCAGGAGGCCGTCGAGGATGCGATAGGTCACTGTCTGGGCGGCCCGCCGCTCTTTACCGTTCGGAACCTCGCAGTAGAGCCGGTCCTTGAGGATGTCCATGTACAGGCTTGAGATGGTGGCCCCGCAGAAGTTGAACAGGGCGTGGTAAACGGCGTGGAACTCGTAGCGCTCGTAGGCCCGGGTAACGCGCTCGACCAGCTCGGCGTACTTCATCAGGGCCCAGCGGTCGATCTCGGTGAGGGACTCGGGGGCGACGCAGTCCGTGGCCGGGTCGAAATCATAGAGATTGCTCAGGAGAAAGCGCAGGGTGTTGCGCATCTTGCGGTAGGCATCGGAGACGTGCCTGAGGATCTCGTCGGAGACCTTGACGTCGTCCTGATAATTCTCACTGGCCACCCACAACCGCAGCACCTCGGCGCCGTACTGGTCGATCACCTCCTGCGGGGCGACCACGTTGCCCACCGACTTGCTCATCTTCTTGCCCTGGCCGTCGACCACGTAGCCATGGGTGAGAACGCCCCGATAGGGGGCACGGCCGCGGGTGCCGACTGAGGTCAGCAGCGAGGAATGGAACCAGCCGCGATGCTGGTCGCTGCCCTCGAGATAGAGGTCGGCGGGCGAGTCAAGCTCCGGCCGCTGCTCAAGCACCGCGGCATGGCTGGTGCCTGAATCGAACCAGACGTCGAGGATGTCGCTCTCCTTTCTGAAGCTGCGGCTGCCGCAGGCGCAGGCTACGTCCTCGGGCACGAAATCGGCCGCCTCGTGGCGGTACCAGGCGTCCGCGCCCTCCTTTGTGAACAACTCGTCGATCCGCCGGCAGACTGCCTCGTTCTTCAGCACCTCGCCGCAGTCGGCGCAGCTCAGCACGGTCACCGGCACGCCCCAGGAACGCTGCCGCGACAGGCACCAGTCTGGCCGATTCTCGATCATGCCGTAAATGCGCTGCTGTCCCCAGGACGGGGTCCAGATCACCTCGTTGATGGCGGCCAGGGCTTTGCGCCGCAGGTCCAGATTCTCCATGGAGATAAACCACTGGGCCGTGGCCCGGTACATCACCGGCTTTTTGCAGCGCCAGCAGTGGGGATAGCTATGGTTGAGCGCCACCTCCTTAACCAGGGCGCCGCTGGCGGCCATGTCCTCGACGATCCGCCGGTTGACCTGGGGGATCTGCATGCCCGCGTACGCCCCGGCAGCGGCGGTGTAGCGGCCGTCGTCATCCACCGGAGACAACACCTCCAGGCCGTAGCGCAGACCGGTGTGATAGTCGTCCATGCCGTGGCCGGGCGCGGTGTGGACGCAACCAGTGCCCGAGTCGGCGGTGACGTAATCGGCCAGCACCAGGAGCGAGTCGCGGTCCATGAAGGGATGGCGGCACCGCTTGCCTTCCAGGCCGGTGGCGGCAAAGGTGGCCAGTACGGAATAGGCGCCGACGCCAAACAACTGCATGCAGGGCTCGACCAGTTCCTTGGCGATAATCCAGACTTCACCGCCCGTCTCGATGGCCGCATACTCGAAATCGGGGTGAAGGGCGATGGCCAGGTTGGCCGGCAGGGTCCAGGGGGTGGTGGTCCAGATGAGGACATCCACCCGGCGGCCCGCCAGTTCGGGGGCGATGCCGCCCAGGTCGTCAACTACCGGGAACTTGACATACACAGAGGGCGAGGTGTGGTCGCCGTAGTCCACCTCCGCCTCGGCCAGGGCGGTACGGCAGGTGGCGCACCAGTAGACCGGCTTCTTCGAGCGCACCACCGCGCCGGAGAGGAGAAACTTGTTGAACTCGGCGGCGATGACCGCCTCATAGCCGTAGTTCATGGTCAGGTAGGGGTTGCCCCAGTCGCCAAGCACACCGAGGCGCTTGAATTGCTCGCGCTGCACCTTGATCCACCGTTCGGCGTAGGTGCGGCAGGCGGCGCGCTTGCTCAGCACCGGGATGGTCTGCTTTTTCTCGCCCAGTTCCAGATCGACGTTGTGCTCGATGGGCAGGCCGTGGCAGTCCCAGCCAGGAATGTAGGGGGCGTTGAAACCGGCCATCCGCTTGGCGCGGAGGATAATGTCCTTGAGCACCTTGTTGAAGGCGGTGCCGAGGTGGATGTTGCCGTTGGCGTAGGGCGGCCCGTCATGGAGGATGAACCGGGGTCGGTTGACCGCGGCCTCTTGCAACCGCTCATAGAGCCGCTCCTTGTCCCAGCGCTTGAGCACCATCGGCTCCCGCTGGGTCAGGTTGGCCTTCATCTTGAATTTTGTCTGCGGCAGGTTGAGTGTTTCCCGGTAATCCATGGCAATTCTCTGCGGTTGTCGGCGAGGCGGAAGAAGAACGGTTGTGCACAAAACCGGAGATTTTACCAAGCCAGCTTTAATAAGCAAGGGAAAAGGGCGGACGGCCCATGCCCGGGCGGATCGGGCGGGCAGACAGGAGGGCCATCGCGATCAACGGCCGGGACGGTGGCGATCTTCGGCCGCTCATCCGTCCGAGCTCTCCGGCCTTGTTCTTTTTCAGGTCCCGGGGTATTTTGCCGGGTGACGACATCCACCCCTCTATCCACCGATCTTCTCGCCAGGGAGCCCTATCGTGACATCCGAAAACAACGCCGGCCGGTGCGAGCTCTGCGGCATGGAACTGCACAGCGGACCGCCACACCAGGCGGACGGCATCTGCCCTGCCTGCCAGACCGTCGAGGCCTGCGTCCGCACCCATCCCGAGGTGGTTAAACAACTGTGGCGCAAATACCAGGATGAACCGATCCTGCCGGAGATGGCCGCCCAGGCAGCCATCGAAAGCGAGGCGGAACTGCCGGAGGTGCTCGACGGCAAGCGCTACCGCACCATCGATCGCGACCGCAACAAGTGGTATCTATCGGTGAGCGAAGTGAACGGACGACCGGTGGAGGTGTTTGCCTCGACCGCCTTTGACCGCGATCACGAACTGCAGTCGCGGATCTCCAACCTGACCACCATCACCCGCCTGATCTCGCTCATTCTCCGGCACATCTCCCTGGGCGAGCCCCTGACCTTCGACAAGTGCCTCAAGCAGATCCAACGCAGTTCGCGACAGAAAAACGACCTGCCCGACATGCTCTACGGCGTGCTCAGCCGCTACCACACCCCGCGCCAGTGAGCCTCCGGGCCAGCGACGCCGGGCGGGTTACAGCTTCTGCATGAATTTCTTGGTGTCAATGATGAACCGCTCGTGCCGGCCCCGGCCGATCTCGCCCTGCTCGTCGCGGGCTTCGACCTCGAAAACCAGGCGGCGGCGATCCACTTCGATCAGGGTCGACTCGCAGGTGACCCGCATGCCGATGGGCGTGGCCTTGCTGTGGCTGATGTCCACCTTGACCCCCACCGTACCGAAGCCCTCGGGCAGGTATTTGAGCACGGAAGTGAGGCAGGTCTTCTCCATCAGGGCGACCAGGGCCGGGGTGGCGTAGACCTCGACCAGGCCGCTGCCGTAGCGGGCGGCGGTGTCCTCGAATTGCACGATCAGTTCTTCCTTGCCCCGCACTCCCGTTGGTATCTGGATCTCCATGCGCTCCCCCTGTGAAAAGGTTGTCATTGCCATGCAGCCGGCGCGCCCGGCCAAGGCGATAAACCCTGAAAAGATTGGTAGAGTTGACCTTAAACATGGAGAGGCCATGCCGTCAAGCGACAAGGCCCCTCTGTTTGCGGCAGGCGCAACGGGATGGCGTGGGCTCAGGCGACCAGATCAACCTGCTGCATGGTCCCGGCCCCGCCGTCCTCACGCAGGAACAGGCCGGTGGCCCGCACCTGCCCTTGCAGCTCGTTGCCGCTGTCCTTGATCGCAAACGGGGTCTCGACCCGGCCAAGATAGAGTGCGCCCACATTGCTCTCCAGGAGGGTCAGCATCTTATCCTGACCCGCGGCGTCCCTGGCCCAGATGCGCAGTCGCGAGAAGACCGCATCGTTTTCATCGATCCAGCCGTTGCCGTCGTCGTCATGGGCCGCCAGATCGGCGAACCCATCGCCGCTCAGGGCCCCGAACAGTTCCGCGCCGTTGTTGACCACGCCGTCCTCGTTAGCGTCCAGGGCCAGAAAACCGGAACCGGGCGCGGCAAAGGAGATCTGGTCATCGGAACCGTCGGCATCGATATCAAAACTGAACTTGTCCTGGGTCAGCTGGGCGGCCGTGCCGGCGAAATTGATCGCCAGCGGATCCTTGAGGGCGTCGCCGGCGAGGAAGAGCTCATGCGACTCGCTGGTGAAACTGCGACTCATGTGCAGGTCCACGGCAATCTCGATCTCCTGGCCGTCGGCCGTGGTCACCAGGCCGCGGGCAGCGAACTGGGTGCTTTCCGCCTCATGATGGATCTCATGGCGCTCGTAGCGCACGCCCCAGCCCTGGAGCGGCTGGCCTTCCTGGGCCGCCGGGGCCTGCTCCGGCGGTGACTGCGCGGTTGCCTGCGCCGACTCCTGCGCCGTGATCGCGTCCGGGTCGAGCATCTTGATCGTGCGGCCGGTCAGTCGCTCAAAGATAGCCTTGAGGATGCGCAGGTTGAGATCGGACAGCAGCCGGTCCTCCTCCGAGAGCCCGCCCACCTCGGACTGTTCCGGCACCGGGGACGCGGCCCGTCGCACCCCTTCCTGGGACAGCGAAACCTTGGCCGCCTGCTCGGCCGCGGCCATTGCCCTGGCCTGCAGCCGGGCCTCGTTGGCGTTTTCCTCTTCGGCACGGCCCGGCTCGCGGCCCTGTTGCCAGACGGTGAGCGATTCGCGGCGCTCGGAATACTCCACGGCCGCATGGGAACTGGTGAGTTGGATAACTGATTCGGCGATCTTCATGATGTCCCTCCCTGGTCATCAGAATGTGGTGGCGAACGGGGAGAACAGTGTTCTTGTCCTTAAACACGCAGTCCTTCCGTATCGTCCTATCGGCTGCTGGTGGCAAAAGCTTTAGCCCAAAGACAGCATCTTGTGCAAAGAGCGTTTGTGTGCTACAGTGTGCGGGTTTTTCCATTGGCGCTTCACCGGGGCGCCGGTCCCCAGCGGAACAACCGGATTTCGGCAGCCTTCGCCATACTCCCATCTGGCCGCGGCCGAGGCCCTGCTGCACCGCGAACCGGACATCCCGTTGCTCTCCCGCAATTGATTGCATATTCCCCAGGGAACCATGGCCGCTGACAGCACCACCATCGCACAAGACGACACCCCGGCAGCCCAGTCCGGCGCAATCAGCGCCGTCTATTCCCTCCTTGCCCTGACCATGCGGTATCCAGACGCCGCCTTCAACGTCGTTGAGATATTTGACGCCCTGGAA
>CAZFPV010000018.1:0-14568 GCA_964521155.1 uncultured Desulfobulbus sp.
CCCCGACCTGGTAGATTTCGTCCAGCGAGGTGCGGATACCTGTCACCTTGCCGTCATTGACCAGGATTTCATCGACCACCGCCTGGCGGATGGCCAGGTTCGGTTGGTTTTCGAGCTGGTGCTTCATCCGCAACCGGTAGAGCAGTCGATCGGCCTGCGCCCGCGAAGAGCGGACGGCCGGTCCCTTGCTGGTGTTGAGGCGACGGAATTGGATGCCGGTGGCGTCGATGTTTTTCGCCATCTCCCCGCCCAGGGCATCGATCTCCTTGACCAGATGGCCCTTGGCCAGCCCGCCTATGGCTGGATTGCAGGACATGGCGCCGATGGTGTCGGCGTTGATGACGCAGACCAGGGTGCGGCATCCCATGCGAGCGGCTGCCAGCGCGGCCTCGCAGCCGGCGTGGCCCGCGCCGATGACGGCAATGTCAAAATCAGTCATGATCGTCTTGGTTGACGGCGCAAACAGGCGCGCCTCGGGGGCGTCGGTGGCGCAGCCCCGTACAGGGGACGCGATGAAAGTCGCTAAAAATAGCCGCTTTCCCCGACCGGGTCAACCATGGAAACAACTTTCGCCAGCTCTCGCTGTCAGCCGGACGAGTATCCAGGCCGACCCCTGTCCGGGGTGAAATGATTTGACAGGCAAGGGTTGATATGATTAAATACTAGCTTTTTGGATAATGTATTATTGGCGTGTAATACCCGCGGCGCTCCGGAACCATTGGTTCCGGAGCATCTCTTTCATGGACAGTCGCGCGGGGAACGGCAGCCCCCTGGGATTGGCCGATGGTCGCGCCCATGACGTCCGCAGCCACGAGATTGACGAAATAAAGGAATATTATCATGAGCAAGAGAACGTTTCAGCCGAGCAACATCAAGCGCGCCCGCACCCATGGATTTCTTGTCCGCATGCAGACTCGGGCCGGTCAGGCGGTCATCAAGCGGAGAAGGGCCAAGGGGCGCAAGCAACTGGCTGCCTGAAGCGGGTGAACAGGCACGCGCTGACGAAAAAGGATTTGCTCAGGACTACCGGGGAATTCCAGCGCGTTTACCGGGGAGGCCGGCGGATATGGGGCAACGGGTTTGCCATGATTATCCTGCCGACCGAGGGCGAAAGAAGCCGGCTCGGCATAAGCGTCCAGAAGAAGACCGGCAGCGCGGTCCGTCGCAACAGGGTCAAGCGATTGTTCCGGGAAGTGTTCCGGCTCAATCGCGATCTGTTCCCCACGCCTTGCGACATCGTTTTCACTGTCCGTCCGGGCTTTGCCGGCAACAGCATGGGCATCGTACAGGCCTGTGTCACAAGGTTGCTTGATGGCGGAAAACAGGCAGGACCAGATGTCGCTTGATACGTTTCCAGCAGGCCGTGGTTGTCAGGGGAGCGGTCAGTCCTCGCCGAAACCGCCCTGGCCGCGGCGTTGCCTGGTCGCGGTGTTTCGTGGATACAAGCGCTTCCTCTCTCCCCTGCTCCCGCCTGCCTGCCGTTTTGTCCCCACCTGTTCCCAGTACGCAATGGAAGCCGTGGTAAAACATGGTGTTTTTCGTGGGCTTCTCCTGGCCTCCTGGCGTCTGCTGCGCTGCCATCCCTTCTCCAAAGGGGGATACGACCCGGTGCGATGAGGCCTGACAGCAGGCGCAAAAGATCATTTAGTCTCAATCGCTGCCAGCGCAGGGATTGAACGAGGTATTCCATCATGGATCTGTACAGAGCCTTTGTGGCCATTGTTCTCTCTTTTCTCATCCTTGTCGGTTATCAGTATTTTTTTCCCCATTCGGTGCAGCAGGCGCCGCCTGCGGCCCCGCAGCAGACCGAGCAGAAGGCTGCTCCTGAGCAGCAGAAAGGCCAGGTTGCCCCCCCTGTTCCTGCCGCTGTGCCCACAGCCGGGGGAGACCAGAGCCTTGCGAAGATCGATACCAGCGCCAGAGATATCACCATCGACACCCCCCTGTACACCGCGGTCATCACCGAGCAGGGCGGCGGCTTCAAGAGCTTTGTCCTCAAGAATTACCGCAACAAGATGGATAAAGATTCCGGGCCCATGCAGTTGATTCCAGGCAAGGAAACCGTCGATCTGCCGGCGCTTTTTTCTCTGGATAACGGCGTTGGCGCCATGCTTCCCGGCTACAAGGCGGACAAGCAGAACCTGACCATTGCCGGCCAGCAGGATGCGGGCAAACTAACCATGAAGGCAACCCAGGCCGATGGCGTCACCATCGTCCGCACCCTGACCTTCCATGGTGACAGTTATCTGATCGACATCGATTACCAGGTCGAGAACGGCACCGATAAGCCGGTGCAGGTTTCACCCGCGCTGTCCCTGGCCAACGAACCCTTTGGTCATACCGCGGACAACACTTTTCTCTTTTTCGGTCCGGCCGCCTATGTCAACGGCTCTCTGGTCGAGACCAAGGGTAAGGACCTTACCAAGGGGCCGGTCGTGCTTCAGGGCAAGGTCAGCTGGAGCGGGTATGTGGACAGTTATTTCATGACCTCGGTGATGCCGCTGACCGGTGACGCCCACTCCGTCACCCTGCAAGGCTCCGACCAGCACGTTAGGACAGTCATCTCCGAGGGGCTCCAGACCCTGCCGGTCAAGGGCTCCCAATCCTATGCCTACAAGCTTTACTTCGGGCCAAAGAAACTGCAGATCCTCCAGACCGTAGGCTATGACCTGGCCAAGGCGATCAACTACGGCTGGTTCGATGTCCTTGCCAAACCCATGCTCTGGCTGCTCAATTTTTTCCATCGTTTCAGCGGCAACTACGGCGTTGCCATCATTCTTCTGACCGTGATGATCAAGCTCGTCTTCTGGCCGATCACCCAGAAGGGCATGACGTCGATGAAGAATATGCAGAAGTTGCAGCCCAAGATGGCCAAGATTCGCGAAAAGTACAAGGATGACCCTGCCCGGATGAACCAGGAGGTGATGACCTTGTACAAGACCTACAAGGTCAACCCGGTGGGCGGTTGTCTGCCGATGATCATCCAGATCCCGTTCTTCTTCGCGCTGTACCGGGTGCTGATGGCGGCCATTGAACTGCGGCACGCGCCGTTCATGCTGTGGATTAATGACCTGTCAGCGCCTGACCGACTCTGGCTGGGGTTCGACATCCCCTACCTGCACGGTCTCCCCATCCTGACCCTGCTCATGGGCGCCTCCATGTACCTGCAGCAGAAGATGACCCCGACCACCGCCGATCCCGCGCAGGCGCGCATCATGCAGTTTCTGCCGATCGTGTTTACCTTCATGTTTATCAATTTTGCCTCCGGGCTGGTGCTCTACTGGTTTGTCAACAACCTGCTGTCCATCCTGCAGCAGTACCTCATCAATCGGCAGACCAAGACCCAGAATCCCTGATTGCACCAGAGGCGTGTCATGGCAAAAGGAAAAGATGTTGGAAAGGATTTTTACGGTAAGGATATTGCGGAGGTTATCGAGCGGGCGAGCAAAGAACTTGGCGCCGTTCGTGAGGAACTGGATATAGAAGTCATCGAGACCGGGTCAGCCGGGATTTTCGGCCTCTGCAAGAAGAAGGCGCATATCCGGGTGAAACAGAGGGGCAAGGGCACGGAGACGCTCGCCGATACCGCCGAGCCACTGCCGACTTCCCAGGAAGAGGTCACGCCCCGCGCGCCCCGCGCCTCGAGAAAGAGACCAGAGGCAAAAGTCGAGTCCTCTGCCGAGGAGCAGGCGACCACCGCGCCTGCGATTGTCGCACCGGTGGAGGCAGCTGTGGTTGTCTCCCTCGAACAGGCGATCGATCCGGCCGGCGGTGAAGACGAGGAGACGATTCCTGAAGGCGCGTCCCTCGAAGAAGAACCTCCGCCGGAGTCGGTGCCCGAGGAGAGTCTGGCCGTGATTCAAGCCGATCTCACCCGGCTGCTGGCCCTTATGGGGCTGCCGTCCGAGGTGCAGACTGTTTTTGAGGACAGCACTGTGCTCTGCACCATCACCGGCGCCCATGAAGAGCATATCGTCGGCCCGGAGGGCAGGACGCTGGACAGTCTCCAGTATCTGCTGCGGAAAATGGTTTCGAGCCATCTTCCGGACAGGATCATGCTGGCCCTGGATGCCGGCAATTTCCGTGAACGGCGGGGCGAGGAACTAAAGGCCAAGGCGCTTGAACTGGCCGAACAGGTCAAGGCCGACGGCAAGACCCAGGCCATCCCGGCTCTCAACCCCTCGGAGCGGCGCGTCGTCCACATGGCTCTGCAGGAGGACAAGGGAGTGCGCAGTCGATCCGTGGGCGAGGGATTGTTCAAGAAGGTGCTGATCTACAAGCCAGGCAAGGGGCGACGCCCGGCGCCGCGAAAACGGCGCGGAGGGCAAGGTGGCCGTCCGTCCGAAGAGTGACACCATTGCCGCCATCGCCACGGCGGCGGGGACTGGAGGGATCGGCATCATCCGCCTCTCCGGACCGGCGGCGCCAGCCATTTTGCGGCAGCTGTTTGTGGCGAAAAATCCACGCTCGGAATTTCCCAGCCACAAACTCTGCTACGGCAAGATAATCACTGCGGACGGTCAGGTTCTCGACGAGGCCCTGGCTGTCCACATGCATGCCCCCCATACCTACACCCGGGAAGATGTAGTCGAGCTGCACTGCCACGGCTCCCACCTCGTCCTGCGCCAGATCCTGCACCAGACGCTCGCCCTCGGGGCACGCCCGGCCGATCCCGGCGAATTCACCAAACGCGCCTTTCTGGCCGGTCGGATCGACTTGACCCGGGCAGAAGCCGTGCTAGACCTGTTGCAAGCACACACCGACAAAAGCACCCGACTGGCCGTCAACCAGCTGCAGGGAGCCCTCGCTGATGCCTTGGAGTCGATCCGGAGGAACCTGATTTCCATTCTGGCGCTGCTGGAGGTGGCTATTGATTTCCCCGAAGATGATGTCGAATTGTTCGATGCGACAACCCTGGGGCAACAGTTGCAAGCTTTGGTGATCGACCCACTGCAGAGGTTGATCGCCCAGTCGGAAACCGGGCGAATTCTCCGCGAGGGGGTCAGCGTGGTCATCGCCGGCAGGCCGAACGTCGGCAAATCCAGCCTGCTCAATACCCTGTTGCGGGAAGACCGCGCCCTGGTAACGCCGCTGGCGGGAACGACCCGGGACACTATCGAGGAAATGATCGACATCCGAGGCATCCCCATTCATCTTGTCGATACAGCCGGCATTCGGACCCACGAGAATCCGATCGAGGCCATGGGCATCGAGCGGGCGAGACAGAAGGTGGAGACGGCCGATCTGATTCTATTTCTGATCGATGGTCAGGCCGGACCGGGCCGAGCGGATATGGAACTGTACGACACGCTCAGGGAGCGGCCGCACCTGGTGGTGGTGAACAAGCGGGATGTTGCCGGGGCAGACGCCGTGGAGCGCTGCCTGCATGCGTTCGGCGGGGCGAGGGTGGTGACGGTTTCAGCTCGGACCGGGCAGGGGGTGGAAGAACTCCAGGAGGCGGTCGCGGAGATGGCGGTGGGCAACGAGACGGAACAGGGTGAAACGCTGGCCTGTGCCCCCAATGTCCGCCATCGCGCTATTCTCGATGAGGCGCTGGCGGCCGGCCGGCGTTGCAGGGAGGCGATGCGGGCCGGAGTTTCCGTCGATCTGCTGGCGGTGGATGTGCAGGCAGCACTCGATCACCTCGGGGACATCATTGGGCTGACTACACCGGATGACGTGCTCGATGAGATTTTCAGCCGTTTCTGCATCGGCAAATAGCGTTTGCCGGTCAGAATTCTGCTGCAGGCAGTCAGGCCGGCTTGTTTGCAGTATCGCGCGCGGTCTGACCGGAGTCGTTCCTCCACGTCAGCGAATGGCTCGCTTGCCCGCCTTGGTCAATCGGGCGATCTTCCTCTCAAATTTTTTCGGCTGCACCCCCAGGACAAACCGCATGGGGTTGACCGCCTTGCCCTGATGGCGCACTTCGTAGTGGAGATGCGCCCCGGTGCTTCTGCCCGTTTTCCCGACCAGTCCGATCCGTTGCCCCTGGCCGATGCGGTCGCCGGCCTGCACCAGTCGCTTGCTGAGGTGGGCGAAGAAGGTGTCGATGCCATTGCCGTGCGAGATGAGGATGTACTCGCCATAGTCGGGCCTGTATCCGGATTCCTTCACCGTGCCGCCTCCAGTTGCAACCACCGGGTCACCAATGTTTCCCCTGAAATCCAAGCCTTCGTGAAAGGCCCGTTTCCGGTTCAGGGGATCGTTGCGAACACCAAAGGCTGAGCTGATTTCCGTGGGAACGGGTTTGCCCAGCGGCAGGCTTGTCGTGATCTCCAGGGACGCACCGAAATCTTCGGGTGTCGTCTCGCCAGTCGCGTTGTTCGGCGGTGTGATGAAGAGACCGCCGCTGTGGCTGGGGTCTTCCTTGATGGCCATGCTACGTTCCAGGCGGCTCAGAACCGGTTGGAATGTTTTCCCCTGTCGCTTCTTGGCGCCGGTTTGGGCAATACCGCGGTCCTTCTGCTTTCGCGTCTTTCCCTGTCGGACCAGTTGCTTCTGTTGTTTTACCCGAACCACTGGTTCCTTGTTGGCGGCGCAATGGCCGAGTCCAGCAATGCAGCCGGAGGTCAGGAGAAAGGTGGTGGCAGCGAGAGCGAGGACAGTAGTACGGAAGGCGCGGACAGGGAGAATGGGGGATTGATTTTCACCGGCAAGACCGGGGAGATGGGATTGCAGTTTTTTTAAATCCATACGCAAAGGAATTTGGTTGTCTTGGTTTCAGTCCGGGGCCGCCCAGATCGTGCGCATGATCCTGTACAGTCGGGAGACGCTCCACACTCTTGGTATGGTTGATTTTTCGGTTAGGTAGCGGGGGCAAACAATTGTTTCCTTTTATACCTGAAAACCGAAAATACGTGTCTTTATACCTGAAGAAAGAGAACAGTGCAAGCCAAAGCGACCTGCCCCGGCATGTCCGAGCCCGAACGAAAAAAGCCAACAATCCGAATTCCATTGGCATGGAAGGTTGCTCGGTTGTTGGCTTTACGTCTTACAATGATGCCTGCCGATGACGCGGAGCTGGCGTCAGCAGGCTTACTTGTCGAAGCTGTCGGCAAAGAGCTTGGTAATGGCGGCAATGCCGTCGTCACTGAGATAGCGGGTACCGGACCCGACAAAGGTGTTGTAGCAGATCCGCGGCGAATCCTGCTTCCAGGCGCCCTCCTTCCAAGTGAACCATTGGCTGCGGCCCTGGTCAAAGACATGCAAGGGGCGATTGAACAGCTTTGCCAGTTCCACCGCCCAGCCGGTGCCCCCCTTGACCGAGTTGTCGTCAAGTATGGCGCCGATGACAAAGACCTGATGCCCCTTGTTGACCATGTGGAAGATGGTCTGCAGGACCCGGCGGATTTTTTCGGTTTCGTAATAGGTCCGGTTCATCATCCGCGAGGCCAGTTCCATACTGATGTCGCCCCGCTGCAATTCATCTTCTGTGAGCATTACCGGGTTGCGGTCCCGATTCAGGCGATGGCCCTCGAAGGTGAAGATCACCTCCTGAACACCATATTTTTCGGCGTTCTCGCCAAAAGCCGATTCTGCGCCCTTCAGACCGCCGTGATACAGTGTGCAATCCTGTGCATTCATAAATACAACACCTATAGTTTCGTTGTGAGCAAGAGACGGCTGTGAAGCCGCCGGGAAAGACCGTTTCGGCTGCGCATCACGGGGTGGACAGCGCTTTTGTCGCCTTAAAGAATACCCTGCGGGGAGCAGGGTACCCCTCTATAGTACGGGCAGGGTCGTGCTTGTCAATGAAATCTTGGTAGGATTCAAAGTCCATCCATGGCGTTTGTCGCTGTTCCTCGCTGCTCATGGGGTGCTCACAGAAGAGCCGCACCTCCTTGAAGCCGGACCGGACCAGCCAGTTGTGCAAGCAAGAGGCGGTAGGCACAAACCAGGTGCCTGGAACCTTGGCGTAGGTCCGCTCCGGGAATAGGGCCACCGGTTCCGTGCCGGGGATGGCCTGGGACTCGAGGAGCAGGGCGCCCCCCGGTTTGAGGGCGGTGAGGAGATCCTGGAGCGCATCCAGCGGCGAAGGCCGGTGGTAAAGAATGCCGAGACAGAAGATGACGTCAAAGCAACCGGGAAACAGGCCCAAGTGCTCGATGCCCAGCAGTTCCACCTGGAGGTTATTCTGTCCGGCAAAGACATTGAGCATGCGAAAGGCGTAATAATGCTGCAGATACGGCTCAAAACCCAGCACGAACTCCGGCTGGTGGGCGGCCATGCGGAACATGTAATACCCATTGTTGCAGCCGATATCGGCGATGACCTTGCCGGCAAGATTGGGCAATTCGGGGACCAGGCGGCGCCATTTCCGCTCGCTCCGCCACTCGGCGTCGATGTCGATGCCAAAGACGGAGAAAGGTCCTTTGCGCCAGGGTTTGAACCCCAGAAGCACCTCGTGCACCAGACGCTGTTCGGCTGGGTTCAGATCACCAGCCCGGCCGATACGCACCACGTCTCCACAAAAATCGCAGGAGGAGGCGCGTAGATGGCCGACCGCCTCCAGGGGTTCTCGGAAGCGGAGAAACCCCTTCTTGTTCTGCCCGACCCAGGCGGCCTTGTCGGCCAGCACTGCTTCGAGCCGCTCGAAATCGGCCTGGGGAAAACGCGCGCGCAGATCCATCAGCCCCTCTTGATTGCAACCAGCGAGGCGAAGTTGAACCACTGGAAAAACACCTCGATTTCGGCAAACCCGGCAGTTTCGAGCATGGCCATGTTTTCCCGCAACGAGAAGGGGATGAGTACGTTTTCTAAAGCCTCGCGCTTGGCCGCGATCTCCAGTTCCGAATAGCCCTGCCGTTTCTTGAAGGCGTGGTAGGTCTCGATGAAGGCGCGGTTGAGGCGGCCGGCATGGGAGATGGTCTTCTCGCTGAGGATAAGCACCCCGCCCTTGGGCAGCACTGCGTACAGTCGGTTGACAAAATCCTGGCGGTGGAGGGGACGGAGGAACTGCAGAGTGTAGTTGCAGAGGATGCCGGTAGCCCCGGGCAGGGGGCAGGTGGTGATGTCGTCCTCGCGGAAGACGAGGACGGCAGATTTGCCGTACATCGCGCTTTTCCGCCGGGCCTTGTCCAGCATGGCCGGGGCCAGATCGATGCCGATGTAGCACAATTCCTTGTCCGGCAGCAGCCGGGACAGTTCCAGCAGGGTGGCGCCGGTTGAGCAGCCGAGATCGTAGACGGTCGCGCCCTGGGGCAGCAGTCCGCAAAGCAGTTGCGCCATGGCCTCGATCACCGTGCGGTAGTAGGGCACGGAGCGGTGAAGCATGTCGTCGAAGACCTCTGCGACCCGGTCGTTGAAGGAAAAATCCTCGACCACCGTGCCCGAGGCGTAGAGCTTGTCTTCTGCCATGAACGGTCGAAAGAGAAAGTTCAGTGGGGGGCGGGCGTAGTCTGCATCTCAGGCGGCCTCGACATATCCGTTGGGATTGGCCGACTGCCAGCGCCAGGTATCGGCGCACATCGCCTCGATGCCGCGTTCGGCTTTCCAGCCCAGTTCTCGAAGGGCGAAAGCCGGGTCGGCGTAGCACTGGGCGATGTCGCCAGCGCGCCGCTCGGCAATGCGATAGGGAATGGACCTGCCACAGGCCGCGCCAAAGGCCTTGACCAAGTCAAGCACGGAATACCCCTGGCCGGTGCCGAGATTGCAGGTCACCAGGCCGGGCCGCTGCCGCAGTTTCTCCAAGGCGCGCAGGTGACCGACGGCCAGATCGACCACATGGATGAAATCGCGCACGCCGGTACCGTCCGGGGTGGGGTAATCGTTGCCGAACACGGCCAGTTCCCGCAGTTTGCCAATGGCCACCTGGGCGATATAGGGCATCAGGTTGTTGGGGATGCCGTTGGGGTCCTCGCCGATGCGGCCGCTCTCGTGGGCACCGACCGGGTTGAAATACCGCAGCAGGGCAATGTTCCAGGCCGGGTCGGCCTGGTGCAGATCGCGCAGGATATCCTCGCTCATCAATTTGGTGCGGCCATAGGGGTTGGTGCAAGACAGGGGAAAGGACTCGCGGATGGGTACCGAGGCCGGGTCGCCGTAGACTGTAGCCGAGGAGGAGAAAACGATATCCTTGACACCTTGTTCCGCCATGACCTGGCAGAGGTTCAATGTGGCAAACAGGTTGTTTTGGTAATACCGCAGGGGCTGTTGCACCGACTCGCCCACCGCCTTCAGGCCCGCAAAATGGATGACAGCGGTGGCAGCGGGCGTCTGCCCAAACACCTGTCGCAGCCCTTCGATGTCGAGCAGGTCGACCTGGAAGAAGGCGATCGGTTTTTCGGTCAACTGTTCGACGCGGACAAGCGACTCGCGGCTGGCGTTGCAGAGATTGTCGATGACCGTAACCCGATATCCTGCCTGCAGCAGTTCCAGGCAGGTGTGACTGCCGATGTAGCCGGCGCCGCCGGTGACAATGACATGCATGGTCGCGTCCTCCTTCAGGGGCGAAACTTCAGGTGTCTGAACATAAACCTGATCGACGGAAAAGTAAAATTCTGATATGGTTCGGCCCGGGTCGAATGGGGCGTCTGTCGCGGCATGGATCGCATGCGCGCCGCCTTCCCGGTCATGCCGGGACCCATGTATACCCGCTTGCGTTGCCTGCGGCCAGCGGAAAGTGGCGCCCCGATCAGGTGCTCCAAAAACTACCACCAGGAGGAATGACCATGCCCTATGTAAGCATCCGCGTTGCCGGAACGCTGACTAAGGAACAGAAGAGCAAAATTGCCAAGGGCGTCACCGAGGTGATTTCCGAGGCAGCCAACAAGCCCAAGGAAGCCATCTTGATCTTCATCGACGAGGAGAACCGGGAGAACATAGCCAAGGCCGGCGTCCTGCTGGCGGATATGTAAACCGATGGAGACGGGGGTGGCCGAAGAACTGGAGGCGCTGCGGCGGCAGATACGGCTGCATGCGCACCGGTATTATGTACTCGACGACCCCGTCATCTCCGACGGCGAATACGACCTGCTCTTTCGCCGACTGCTTGCGCTTGAAGCGCTCCATCCAGATCTCATCACTGTCGATTCGCCCAGCCATCGGGTTGGCGGCGCGGTGTTGCCAGGCTTTGCCGAGGTGCGGCATGTTTCGCCCATGCTCAGTCTGGACAATATTTTCAGCGCGGTCGAGTTTGCCGAGTTTGCCGGCAAGATCCAGCGGTTTCTGAAAAGCGATCAGCCCATCCGTTTCGTCACCGAGCCCAAGCTGGACGGCCTGGCCGTGGATCTGGTCTATCGCCGGGGGGTGTTCGAGGTCGGCTCCACCCGCGGCGACGGTTCCGTGGGCGAGGATGTCACTGCCCAACTGAAAACCGTGCGTTCCATCCCTCTGCGCCTGGCGGTCGAGTCCGAGGCGCCTGAGGAGTTGCATGTCCGGGGCGAGGTCTTCCTGTCGAAAGAGGGATTTCAGCAGCTCAACCGTCGGCGGCTGGCCGACGGCGAAGCGGCCTTCGCCAATCCGCGCAACGCGGCAGCAGGGTCGTTGCGGCAGTTGGACAGCCGGATCACGGCCCAGCGACCGCTTGAATTTTTCGTCTATGGCGTTGGCAACAGCGATGCCCTGCCGGCGGCCGGTCAGAACGAGATGCTTGCGTACCTCGCCCGCCTCGGTTTTCCGGTCAACCCCCTGGTCTCGGTCTGCGATTCGCCTCGGGAGGTCGAGCGGCAATTCAACAGCCTTGCGGTCACGCGCCATGATCTGGTCTATGACATTGACGGCATGGTCATCAAGGTTGATGATCTCCTCCTGCAGCAGCGGCTTGGTGCAACCGCCCGCGCACCCCGCTGGGCCGTGGCCTGGAAATTTGCCGCGGTGCAGGCCACCACGACGCTTGTGAGCGTTGAGTTTCAGGTCGGGCGCACCGGGGCGGTGACGCCGGTTGCTGTGCTCGAACCGGTCGAGGTCGACGGCGCCGTGGTCAGGCGGGCGACCTTGCACAATCAGGACGAGATCGAAAGAAAAGACGTCCGCATCGGCGACACGGTGCTGATCCAGCGGGCCGGCGACGTCATTCCCGAGATCGTCAAAGTGATCGAGGCCAACCGGGACGGTAGCGAGCGTACTATAGAGTTTCCCGAGCGCTGCCCGGAATGCGGTCATGCGCTGGAACGGCCTGCCGGCGAGGTGGTCACCCGCTGCGTCCATCCTCATTGCCCAGCCCAGCACCTGCAGAGCCTGATCCATTTTGCCGGCAAGAGCGGGCTTGATATCGAGGGGTTGGGGGCCAAAAAGGTCGAGCAGTTGATCCAGGAGGGACTGGTGCGGACAATTCCCGATTTTTTCCGCCTCGATCCGGACAGGCTTACCCGGCTCGATGGCTGGGGCGAGCGCTCGGCGCACAAGGTGATCGTCGCCGCGGCGCAACGCAAGATCGTCCCGCTCGCCAGGTTGATCGGCGCGCTGGGTATCCGCCATGTAGGTGAAGTGACGGCCGGGGCTCTGGGCGAGCATTATTCCAATCTGCGCGAACTCATGGCGACTGACAGGGAGAAATTGCTGGCCGTCGAAGGAATAGGCGAGCAGGTCGCGACCGCGCTGGTTGATTATTTTGCAGATCCCGAGACGCAGGCGATGCTTGCAGAGTTGGACCAATTGGGTCTTGCGGTCGAGTCGCCGAACAAGCAGGAGAGGCCGCTTGCCGGGCGGGTCTTTGTTTTTACCGGCGCCCTGCAGGCTATCTCCCGGGATGAAGCCAAGCAACTGGTCAAGAGCCGCGGCGGCCAGGTTGCCACAACCATCAGCCAACGGGTGACAGATGTGGTAGTCGGTGACAAGGCGGGCAGCAAAAGAAAACAGGCCGAGGCCATGGGGCTGACGCTGCGCACCGAATCCGACTTTCTCGCCCTGGTGGCGGCGCTGGACCGAGGGGGCGCCGATGTCGCGTAAACGATTCCGAGCCCGGGTGCATGGCCGGGTGCAGGGGGTGGCCTTTCGGGAATACACCCGTCGCGAGGCTGTTCGCCTGGGACTGTCCGGCTGGGTCAGGAATCTGCCTGACGGCACGGTCGAGACGGTCTTCGAGGGATCTGCCGATCAGGTTGAGGCGCTCTGCACCTGGCTTGGCGCCGGATCTCCTCATGCCCGAGTCGAACGGGTCGAGGCCGTGGAAGAGGAACCGCTGGGAGAAACCGGTGCATTCATTATTCAATTTTTCTTCGATTGAGCGCAGGGGGCGTTTTTCTCGCCCGCGCGCAACGAGGAAGCAACCGTTCGTGTCCTGATCAAGGCAGGCAGCAACGCCCATGAAAAAAGTCCAAATTCCCTCGGGCGAGCCGGTCGGCCGTATTGCCTGCGAGCAGTGCGGCAACAGCACCGAGTTCGTTGAGATAGCCGATAATGTCCAGATTACGACCCATTACGTGCAGAACAGCGACGGGTCGTTCACTGTTGAAGACAACGCCACCGAGATGCTGGGCGAGGTTAGGTTTCTTTGCGGTCAATGCGGCGCCGACCTGTCCCGTTTCCACGGTCATTTTCAGGAGATGTCGTTCTAGGGGAAAGAGGTGGGCGGGAGCACCCGGATCGGAGCAAGAGGAGCAAGAAAGACGCTGACTCAGAGAAAAAGAAAAGGCCGCCCGAAGGGCGGCCTTTGTGTGTGTGCGGAGCGTAGATGGATCAGACGCAACCGGTCGGTTTCGGCAGGCCGGCCATCTTGCAGGCGCCCTTGCCGGGACCAGAGGGGAACAGCTCGTAGATGCGCTTCAGCGGGAAGCCGGTGGTCTTGGAGAGGATGCGAACCATCGGGGCGATGCCATTCTTCTTGTAGTACTCCTGCAGGGCGTCGATAACCTTCTGGTGCTCGTCAGTGATGTCGACAATACCTTCGACCGACTTGACGTAGTCTACCCAGTTCTCGTCCCATTCTTCCGCGCCCTTCAGCAGGAAGCCGTCTTCATCCACCTCGTAGCTTTTTCCCTTGTGTTCAATAGTTGCCATTTGTTC
This sequence comes from uncultured Desulfobulbus sp., assembly GCA_964521155.1. Classification (GTDB taxonomy): domain Bacteria; phylum Desulfobacterota; class Desulfobulbia; order Desulfobulbales; family Desulfobulbaceae; genus Desulfobulbus. The sequence goes on from CAZFPV010000018.1 coordinate 13,945, forward strand.
CTCCTAGGCCAAGTGTTGATAATATTGGTGATGTGAGAATTCCTATTTTAAAAATCACCAGTTTCTTACTATAGGGGGGTGGGGTTTGTCAAGCAAACACCCCCGAATTTTTTGAATGAGGCGTCAGGCAGTTGTTCCCCCGGCCGGGGCTGCATTTTTCTCTGGTAACTTGCTGACAAATTGAACATAATGGCCCCTCGGAAAATTGAGCCTTGTCGCTGCAAACGCTTAGAACTCTGGAATCATCATGCTGGATATATTACGAAAAAACGCGCAATCGATCGTCGTGCAGGCCGTCGTGGTCATCATCGCCGTGGTCTTTATTTTCTGGGGCGTGGGCACCAACATGGGCAACAACCCCAATGCCCTGGCCGTGGTCAACGGCAAGGAGATCGGCTATATCGATTTCCAGAAGAGCTACGAGCGGGCGGTGGAAGGGTATAAGCAGCAGTTCGGCGGGCAGATTCCCCCGGGGCTGATCGAGAGCCTCGGTTTGAAGCAGCAGGTCCTCGACCAACTCATCCAGTCGGAACTGCTGCGCCAGGGGGCGGAACAGGTCGGCGTCCAGGTCAGCCGCGAGGCTATCCAGCGCAGAATCCAGGCCATGGGTGCCTTCCTTAAGGA
>CAZFPV010000019.1:0-3034 GCA_964521155.1 uncultured Desulfobulbus sp.
TTGCCGAGCTCAATATAGCCGCAGACCGGGCAGAGGTAAAATTCGCTGACGTCGAGATCGATGCCTTTCTTCACCGCCTCGAGCGCCTTGGTGTAAATCCTGGCATGCACGGCCTCGGCATCGACGGCAAACTTGAACATAGTCTTGGCCTTGTGGCCGTCCGCAACCGCCAAGTCAACCATGGGCGGATACATTTCGGTAAACTCGTAAGTCTCACCGTCAATGGCGGCCTGCAGGTTCTCAGCGGTGGTGGCGATCATGTCCAGGGCCTTGAGATGGCCTTCAGCGTGGATACGTTCAGCCTCGGCGGTGGTCCGGAACAGTTTGGCGATGTTGACGAACCCATCCTTCTCGGCCTTCTTGGCGAAAGCGCGGTACTTCTGGTTGGCCTGGCTCTCGCCGGCAAAGGCTTCCTTGAGATTGTCTTTGGTTGTTGCCATGCAGTTTCTCCTCATTTCAGTGGATTGATGGTGCCGGGTAGATTCGGCATGTTTTTACGGCGCATTGCTCCGCGGCTCAAATTGTGTCACGCCGGTGTGGCGCTTGGCGCCTTGTCGCCGGTGACCGTCCGCAATGCTGCCTAAACTACAACATATCCCATGGAGAGGCAAGCCCTATATAAGAATAAAAATTAACTGATACGGTTTCTCGAGAAAAGCAGAGGATTAGTTTTTCCTCGAGCCAAAAACAAGCTTTCCTCCCATGTGGCCGGCAAGGCCAACGGCTGCCAGCAGCAGGCCCGCGAGCAGCAGGTACAGCCACCGGCCACCGGAAGGGGTGGTGATGATCGTCGGTTGCACCGCACGCCAGATGGTCAGGGCCAGCAGCAGGAGCACGGCAACTGCGGAAGCCCCGATCTTGATCTTGAAGATGGAGGTCATGGCGCCCCGGTAGCGGTTCTGCCACATGATAAAGCCGGTGAACAGCACCGCAGGCATGGTGATCAGGACGAAGACCAGGCTGTAGAAGGCCGCGATTTCAAAGAGCGGGAAGCCGAGGAGGGCGGTGATCAGCAGAAAGAGCATGGCCATGGGCACAATGCCGTTGGGGGTGTGGACCATGATCGGGTGGAGGTGGTGCTTTGTGGTCAGGTCAGTGGCGATGACCAGCGCCTTGGCAAGCAACTGCGGCAATGCGATGGTCTGGGCTGCCGGTCGGGAGGCTGTTTCCCGGGCCGGCTCGGCTTCGGCCTTGGGCGCCTCGTCGAAGATCTCAACGAACATGCTTTTGTCCGCGGAGCACACCGGGCACTCGTCCGGTGGTTCTTCGCCGGTATGGATATAGCCGCAGACCGTGCATTCCCATTTTCTCATTGCTGACCTCCCTGATCGTTTCAAGTGAAAACGGCGCGCAAGCCAAGTACTCTGCAACAGGCGTCACGCATGGAACAGATCCTCCGGGCGCGGCCTGCGTGAATGGGGTGCAAGGGCGCCGGGATACTGGTATGTTCGATATAGCATACCATTCAGGATGTGCAACGCCTTTTGACCACGGCAAATACCGTTTCCACGGGCGGTTATGGTCTGTTTCCTGATTGCCATCGCGGCGGAAGGAACATTGGGTGTGATGACGGAAATCGCCTGTGGCGAAGGGGATGTGATGGAAGAAAATCTGGGTTCTGGGAGCAGCAGCGCATTTGGCGGTTTGACGCCGCCGGTGATTATCGACCTGGTCGAATCCTCGCTGGGCATTCGCTGCACCAACCTGTGCCGTCCCTACAACAGCTATATCAATCGGGTGTATGAGCTGGCCGCTGCCGACGGGCAGGGACTGGTGGTGAAATTCTACCGACCGGGACGGTGGTCGCGCCAGGCGCTGCAGGATGAGCATGACTTCCTGCTTGAACTGGCGGCGGAGGAGATACCGGTGATCGCGCCGCTGTTCCTGCTGGACGGCGGAACCCTGGGCCGGTTCGGGAGTGGTCTGTTTGCGGTGTTTGCCAAGAAAGGCGGCCGCAACCCGGACGAATTCGACGACGACCAGTGGCTGGCCTTTGGTCGCCTGATCGGGAGGATGCACCTGGTGGGGGCGCGGCGGCAGCCCGGCGACCGGCCGCGCATGCATCCCCGGTCCTCAACGGCCGAGCAGGTCGCCTATATACGCGCCAACATGCAGCTGCCAGCCGATCTTGACGCCGCCTATGCCCGAGTGACCGAAGCCATCATCGAGGAAATCGCACCCTTGTTCGCGCGTGCCGAACTGATCCGCATCCATGGCGACTGTCACCGCGGCAACCTCATTCAGCGACCGGACGAGCCCCTCTTTCTCATCGATTTCGATGACATGGCGATTGGGCCGCCGATTCAGGACCTGTGGATGCTGCTGCCGGGCGCCCTGGCCGATTCCTCCATTCAGACCGAGCTGTTCCTGGAGGGCTATGAGACCTTCCGGCCCTTTGCCCGGTCGAGTCTCCGTCTGATTGAACCGCTGCGGGCGATGCGGTTCATCCATTATTCGGCCTGGTGCGCTCGACAGGTGGTCGAGGACGGTGTCTCCCAGGTTGTGCCCGATTTTGGTTCGCGCCCGTACTGGCAGACCGAGATCAGCGATCTTGAAGATCAGTTGGAACGCATCCGCAATGGTGATAGCGAACGAGAGGAGATACCCTGGTAGACCGGGGTGGTGTTTCGGGTTCCGTGACCGCGGGCGGCGCGCCGTTTTCTCCTCAGCCGCGGCGGTGGACGGGCAGGGACGAGAGCCGCTGGTGCAGTTCGCGGCCGATCCAGGCGTCGGTGGCCGCATAACGGATCTGCTGCGCGGTCAGTTCGTCGTTGGCCCAGTTGGTGGTCCGGGCTGACTTGGAGATGCGGATGCCGCAGATTGCCGCGGCCAGGCCCCGCAGTCCCTGGTTCCTCAAACCTCGTTGCCGCGCCATCACCGCCAGGTCGACGAAGCCCTGTGGGATGAACGGGCGAATTTCCTGAAGACTACGCAGGTCGAAGGCCAGGGCCACCCCTGCCTTGACGATGCGCCCGTCGCCCAAGATGCCGAGCAGGGCATCGGGCAGGCCGGTGTGTTTCAGCTGGAAGAGAAA
>CAZFPV010000019.1:3044-7063 GCA_964521155.1 uncultured Desulfobulbus sp.
CAGCCGCCGAGGCGAGTTGCAGCAGGCTGGGGGCGAATTTCTGGCCCTTCCTGAATGCCGGTCGGGTTTCGGTGTCGAACCCGAGCAATGGCTCCCGTGCCAGCAGATCCACTGCACACTCGACCTCCTCCGGCGTCCGCACCAGGCGCACCGGGCCCTCCCACCCGCTGATCGGCAGCAGATTGATCTCTTCCTTGCTGATTCCTGTCATCGTTGTCCACGCTCCTCTGTCCAGACCTGTCCGGCTGTCCCGGCCTGTGCCGAGCCGAAGGCGGTCAACCGGTTGCCCTGCGACCTCCCCCCGCAGGGTCTGTACCTCATGGCAAGGATCTTGTCATGGGGAATCGGTGCGGAACCAGGGCGCTTCCTTCTCTTCACCCGCTATTTACTGGCGATTTCGCCTGGGTAGCAGTCTATTTCCTGAATTTCCCTTCATTTCTGTCATGGATGGATGGTGGGGCTGACAAACTTGAACAGGTTTTCAGGGATCGATGCGGCCTGTCACCGCCGGCCGCATTGCCAGGCGCCCGTTTGATTGAGAAAAAGAGTTCGCATAACCAGCTGTTGCGTGCTGTTCTCTTGGTTAGAACTGTTCGGGAACGTATTTTGCAAAGGTCCCTTGAGCGCTGCCGATGGAGGCGGCGTCAACCACAGGGTGAGCATGAAAACAACCGCACGAATGCCCGGACGTCCAGTCAATTCCGCCCTCACGTCGGAACTGGAGGTGCAGGCGCTCTACAACATCGTCAATCTGATCGGCTCGGCCGTGCATCTGGACACCACGCTGGCATCCGTGCTCAAGGTGTTGCACGACAGCCTGCGCATGGAGCGGGCAACCCTGGCCCTGCTCGATGAATCCGGCCGTCACCTGACCATCCGCGCCTCCTACGGCCTCAGCGTGGTCGAGGAACAGCGCGGCGTCTATGGCTTGAACGAGGGCATCTACGGCCAGGTATTCAGTACCGGGTCGCCCTTTGTCGTTCCCGATGTACACAGTGAGCCCCTTTTTCTCAATCGCACCGGGGCCCGCGGCAAAATTTCGAAGAAGACCATCTCGTTCATAGGGGTGCCGGTCATGCTTTCCGGCGTGCCGGTGGGCGTACTCAGCGTCGATCGGTTGTTCGGTGCGGACATCTCCTTTGAGGAGGACGTTCGCTTCCTCACCGTACTGGCCACCCTGATCGCCCAGTTCCTCAGTCTCAACCGGGCCATCCGCCAGGATCGGGAGCGGCTGGTCCAGGAAAACCTCAGCCTCAAGGAAAAACTGCACGGCCGCTATCACCGCCACCAGATCATCGGCCAATCCAAGGCCATGCAGGAGGTATTCTGGTCCATCGAGCGGGTGGCGCCCTCGGGGGCCACGGTGCTGCTGCTGGGCGAGTCCGGCACGGGCAAGGAACTGGTTGCCCGGGCGGTGCACGATGCCAGCCCCAGGAAAAACGAGGCGTTTATCAAAGTGAACTGCGCCGCCCTGCCGGAAAACCTACTGGAAAGCGAGCTGTTCGGGCATGAGAAGGGCGCCTTCACCGGCGCGGTGGTGGCCCGGATCGGCCGATTTGAACAAGCCGATCATGGCACCATCTTTCTTGACGAGATCGGCGAGTTGCCCCTGCCGCTGCAATCCAAGCTGCTGCGGGTGCTCCAGGAACAGCAGTTCGAGCGTCTTGGCGCCTCGCGGACGCAGACGGTGGATGTGCGCATCATTGCCGCCACCAATGTCAGCCTGGAGCGAGCGGTTGCCCTGGGTAATTTCCGCAACGATTTGTACTACCGGCTCAATGTGGTGCCGATCCACCTGCCGCCCCTGCGCAAGCGACGCGACGACATCCCTCTGCTGCTTGATCATTTCCTTCGGGCCAGCAACAAGCGCAACGAGAAAGCTCTGCGGATGTCCCGAGAATTTCTTGATTTTCTCACAGGTTACGATTGGCCCGGCAACGTGCGCGAACTGCAAAACCTGGTGGAGCGAATGGTTATCCTTGCCGGCAGTGATGTCCTCCGGGTCGAGGACCTGCCCGAATACATGCTCAGGCCCGAATCCGGGCGGGTGCCGCCGGCGCTGGAACCAGCCCTGCCGACGCCGATGCTGGTCACGCCCTCTCCGTTTGGAGCGCGCAAGTCGCTGAAGGATCTGGAGCGCGAGCAGGTCGAGTCTGCCCTCATCCGCAATGGCTGGGTACAGTCGCGGGCCGCCCGCGAACTGGGGCTGACCCAGCGGCAGATGGGCTACCGCATGAAGAAGTTCGAATTACAGCGTCCGGAATAGGGGCAAGGCCCGCCCCCGGGCCGCCGGTCCCGGCGTTCGCCGGCGTTGCTCGCCCTAGCCTTGGCGAGGATGTGGTGTGCTTTGCCCCTCCGGCATGACTGCCGCCCCGCCTGCTCTCCCACTCTTCCAAAGTTTCCCGTCCGTTGTAAGTGTGTTCTGGCAAGCTTGCATGACCGAGTTGCTTGCCTATCGCGCCACACTCCGCTTGTACGCCTTCCCTTCCCTTCCTCTTCCTGCTTACCAGATCTTTTCTTGCTGTGAATACTATTTGTGATACCACTATAACATTGTCGCAGAATGGTTTCGCGGAGCAAACCCTGATTCTGCCATCACCGGCAGGCCCCCTGATTGGCTGCCACGTTTCCTCTTCATTGCCAGAAAACACCATGCAAAAACAGATTCCATCGCGATTGTTGTCCCGGCTTTGTCTCCTCATCCTCGTCCTCGCCGCTCCTGTGCAGGCTGCGGACACTACCCCGCCGACGACTCCGTCCGCGGCTGCCGTTGCCGACAAGATAACGCCATCTCCGGCAGATCTCCCGCTGCCCGCCGGCCGACCCGACGAGGCCGCGCGGGTGCGGGTCTTACTGGTGCCAGCCGAGGAGGCGATGATCTCCAGCCGTTTTTTCGGCACCATCGATAAACTGCACGTCAAGGAAAGCGACCGCTTCAAGGCCGGTGATGCGTTGGTGACCTTTGACTGTTCTGAATTGAACGCCTTGCGTGGGGTTGCCCGCTCAGAGGTCAAACTCCAGAGAACCTCCAGTCATGCCAGCGCGGAACTGCACGCGGAAAAGATCGTCGGCAATCTTGATCGCGACCTGGCCGCGATCAAGGCCGAGGAGGCCTCGGCCAAGTTGGCCGAGGTCGAGACCCGCATCGAGAAGTGCCGGATCCTGGCGCCGTTTCCGGGCCAGGTGGCCGAACTGAAGGTCAAGAGCCACGAGACCCTGCAACCGGGCAGTCCGATCATGCTGATCCAGAATCCGCAGACGCTGGAGGCTCACGTCCATGTGCCCTCCAAGTGGCTGGAGTGGCTCAAACCCGGGGCGACCCTGCGGGTTTTCATCGAGGAAACCGGTAAAAGCTACCCGGCGAAAGTGCGGACCATCGCCGCGCGGGTGGACGAAGTCAGCCGGAGCGTCAAGGTGTTCGCGCAACTTACGGAAACGCCGCAGGAGTTGCTGCCGGGTATGAGCGGGTACGCAGAGTTCGACGGCAAAAAATGACAAGCAAACCCACCTCATCCAGCGGCCCACGACCGGTTGGCGCAAACGATCATCTGCTCAAGCTCATCGCTCTGGAACAGCAAGTCCGGCGTTGCGGCACAGTCGACGAACTGTTGTTTGCCATGGTCAATCAGACCCATGGCCTGATCCCCTATTACCGCGCTGCCGCCTTCCGCCTGAACAGCCAGGGCAGGCCATCGACAGCGGCGGTTTCCGGCGTCTCGACCTTGGATCGCAATACACCCTTTGCCCAGGGCCTGAACGAGTTGGCGCAACTGCTGATAGGGCTGCACTCCGGCCCGGAGTTGAACACGATCACCCCGGCCGATGTCGACCCCACAGCGGCGGAACGATGGCGGCAGTGGATGCCGGATCAGGCCCTGCTCTGTCCCTTGACCGGCCGCGACGGCAAGCCCAACGGCCTTCTCCTGTTTTGCCGGGAGCAACCGTTCGACAACCGTGAGCTGGCCCTGTTCGACATCCTTCGCGAGACCTATTCCCACGCCTGGAGCGCTTTTTTGCCC
>CAZFPV010000019.1:7073-13966 GCA_964521155.1 uncultured Desulfobulbus sp.
TTTGCCCAAGCGGCGAGTCTCGGTGCTGCCCACCGGGCGAAGACGGCGAATTGTGATCGGGACGATTGCTGCCGTGGCCCTGCTGCTCGCCTTCAAGCCGGTGACCGAGAGCGTGCTTGCTCCCGCCGAGATTGTACCCATGGATCCGGTGGTAGTGACCTCGCCGGTCAAGGGCATGATCCGCGACATCGACGTCCAGCCGTATCAGACGGTCACGAAAGGACAGCTGCTCTTTCACCGCGACGACACCGAATTGGTCAGCCAGCTGGCCTTGGCGGAGAAGGGGTTGCAGGTCGCCCTGGCCGATTGCCTTCGCGCCGAGCAGAAGGCCTTCAGCGATCCGGTGAGCAAGGCCGACCTGGAACTCTACCGGGTCAAGGCCGAGGAGAAGGAACTGGTTGTTCGTTATACCCGCGAGGAACTGGAGCGGCAGAAGGTCATGGCCCTTGATGGCGGCATGGTGCTGTTCAGCGACCGCAACAACTGGATCGGCCGACCGGTTGCCGCCGGCGAGAAGGTGATGACCCTGGCCGATCCGGCCCGGGCCGAGATCGAGATCCGTATGGCCGTGGACGACGCCATCGCTTTGGAACCTGGCGCTCGGGTACGGTTTTTTCTCCGCACCGATCCGCTCAATCCCATTGTCGCCGAGCTTAGTCGCACCAGTTTCAAGGCCGAGGTTCAGGCCGATCGAAGCATGGCCTTTGCTCTCCGGGCTCGCTTCACCGAGCCTGGGCAGCAACCGCGCATCGGTCTGCAGGGCACGGCCAAGGTCTTCGGCGGCTCGGTGCCGCTGGCCTACTATGTCTTCCGCAAACCGCTGGCAGTGGTCCGGCGGACCCTGGGACTCTGATGGCAGCCTCAGGTTCGGCGGCGCTGGCAACCGGCACGGCGATCCATGACCAAGCCCCGGTAGCGACGCCCCTTGTTGCCGGTAAGGCCGGCGGCAAGCCGTCCTTTTTTGCCCCGCTCAGGGATGATGTCGACCTGTTGCCCGGGCCGCACCAAGACGACGGCTCGCCTACCTGGCTTCTTCACGACCCGGTGACCAATCGTTTCGTCCAGATTGGCTGGCAGGAATGCGAGATCCTTCGCCGCTGGCCACGGGGCTCTGTGGCGGCTATTGTCGAGGCGGTCAATCGCGAAACCACCCTGCGCATCGACGCCGCCGACGTCGATATGATCGGCCGCTTTCTCGATAGTCAGCAGATGCTGCGGTCGATCACGGTCGAGGACATGCAGAAACGCCTGCAGGCGGTCAAACGGCAGCACGGCGGGCTGTTCAAGGTTCTGCTCTCCCATTATCTCTTTTTTCGCGTACCGTTGCTCCGGCCTGACCGCTTCCTCGCCAACACCATGTGGCTGGTGCGGCCGCTGTTCACCCCCGCTTTCGGCGCGGTGGTCCTGGGCGGGGCCTTGCTGGCCTTCTTCCTCGTCATGCGCCAGTGGGATGTCTTCATTCGCACCACCGTGCAGTTTCTCACCTGGGATTCCCTGGCCTACTACCTCGTCGCGATTTTTGTCGCCAAGTGCTTCCATGAGTTGGGCCACGCCTACTGCTGCAAGCTGTATGGTCTCAACGTGCCGGTCATCGGTATCGCCTTCCTTGTCTTCTGGCCCTTTCTCTATACCGACACCGGTGAAAGCTGGAAGTTGCGCTCCCGCAAACAACGGTTTGTGATCGGCGCGGCAGGCATGCTGGCGGAGTTGACCCTGGCGGTGGCAGCCACGCTCGCCTGGTCGGTGATGCCCCCGGGTGCGCCGCGCACCTGCGCCTTTTTCCTCGCCACCAGTTCCTGGATGATCACCCTGGCGGTCAATCTCAGCCCCTTCATGCGCTGGGATGGTTACTACCTGCTCTCCGATGGCACCGGCATCAACAATCTCCAGCCCCGGGCCCACGCGATGGCCAGATGGCGGCTGCGGGAATGGCTCTTCGGCTTTGGCGATCCGCAGCCCGAAGATCTTGGCCGGGGCCGAAATCTGTTTTTGATTGCCTATGCCTTCGGCGTCTGGCTTTACCGCTTGATCGTATTTTTCGGCATCGCCTTCATGGTGTATCACTTCTTCGTCAAAATGGTTGGCATTGGCCTGGCCTTGATCGAGATCGTCTGGTTTATCGGCCTGCCCATCAAAAAGGAAATTATGACCTGGTATGCGAAACGGGATGCCATGCGCTGGAACCGGCACAGCATCATGAGCGTTGCGGTGGCGGGACTGCTGCTGCTGGTCCTGTTTGTTCCCTGGCGAGGATACGCGCTGGCGCCGGCAGTGATCCGGCCGGGTATGTTTACGGAGTTGTACCCGCCTGCCAGCGGCAGGCTGGAGCAGATTCATGTCATGGAGAATAGTGTGGCAGCCAAGGGAGCCCCCCTGTTCACCATTGTCTCGCCGCAACTGGCGCACGAGATGGATCTGGCCCTGAAAGAGATCCAGGTCTCCGAGGCGATGCTCCAGCGGGCCACCAGCGACCTGCTCCGTGACCAACGCGAGGTGGCGATCGAGCAAAACATCAAGGCCCGGCAGCAGTATCTGGGACTCAAATCGCGGGTGGAACAACTGCGAATGACCGCCCCTTTCGACGGAGTGATGGTTCGGCTGGCCGACGGTCTCAAACCGGGGGTATGGATTGGTGAGACCTCCAGCCTCGGCATGCTGGCGGCACGGGGCAGCGCCGTGGTCCATGCCTATGCCGATGCCGAGACTGTGCGGTTGCTTGAGCCGGGCGGCAAAGGCCTGTTTTATGCGGATAATGATCGCGGCAGGCCGGTGGAGATGATTATTAACCAGATAGGTGCGGTCAGGACCGAGTCGTTGACTGAACCGATGCTGGCCTCGGTGCATGGCGGTCCCATTGAGGTGGAGGAGCGCCAGGGCATCCTGAAGCCGCTGGAATCGGTCTTTCTCCTGCAGCTTGCCGTGGCTGACGATGCGTACGATCCCACTCTGATCCGCAAGGGCCATGTCCGACTGAAGGCCCGGCCCAGCAGCTACGCCGCACGGATGTGGCGCAACCTGCACTCGCTGTTCATCCGGGAGTCGGGATTCTGAGACAGGGCTGGTTGCTTGAGCCGAGGCAGAGGTCGTGCTCGGGCGGCTCTTGTCTCATCTTGGCAAAGGTGGTTCCGTAGTGAGTTGGAAGGGTATTTTTTTCTTGGCGACAGCCTGGTTACCTCTGTTCCCACGGCTGGACAACGGTTAGCTGTACTCTTTTCGGGCGTATACCTGCAGGGATTCCCTCTGGCAGCGGTTGACGATGGCTGCAATCTCTTCCTTATGTTGTTCCAGCACCGGGAAAATTCCCGGGTCTATGGCGCTGGCGAACCGTTCCTTGATGAGGTCAAAGACGACATCGATGGTGAGACCTTTGCGATACGGTCGGTCCTCCATCAATGCCGAGATAACGTCGGAGTAAGCGATGATGCGTGCGCCAAGGACCATATCGTCCCCTGACAAGGCGTAGGGATAGCCGCTCCCATCAATCTTTTCATGATGGTCCTTGGCCCATTTGACTATGTCGTGGAACCAGCCCGAGTCGCCCAGTTCATTGAGGATCTGTCCTGTGTAGTAGCTGTGGAGCTTCACCTGGTTGTACTCCTCTTCAAGCAGCGGTCCGTTTTTCTCAATATACCCTGGGTCGATACCGATCTTGCCGATATCGTGAAACAATCCTGCGATCGACAGCTTGAAGCAGTCATCTTCATCGAGGGTGAGCATCGTGCCGATACTGCTGGCCAGCTGCGCCACTGTATAGGAGTGGGCAGCAGTGAATTCACTACGGAAATCGATTATCCTGGAAACCATCAAGGCAAACTGTTGGGTATGTTCCCTTGTCAGTTCTGTGAAACGGTCGAACTCGATTTTGTCAAAGAGTTGCTCGATGGTCATGTTGCCGATTTCAATCCAGAAAATGTCAGCACTGCACACCTCGAGAAATGCCGCACACACCTCCGGATGAAACAGCGTTCCCTCCCGCTTCATGATGGCATCGGTCACCTTGGTCTTCTGATTGAGAATAAAGACGTCTGGGGAGATGTTGATGTCGACGCGGTCGGCCAAGTGAATGATAAAGCTTTGAAACGGGATGGTATCGTTATAACTGGCGGCTTCATCGAATCGTACGTGGTGGTGCTTGATGATCTGGGCCACATTGGCGAATACATCAAAGATGGAAAGCATCCGGTACCCCATGCGGCAGTGGGGATGGGGAGTTTCCACATCTTCCTGAACCAGGGTGTCACGCTCCTGGACCGAGAGTGCGCCGATGTCGTGCAGAGAGGCGGCAATGACCAGATCGCCCATCTGTTCCTTGCCCAACTTGAGTTGTTTGCCCAGGTAGTAGGAAATGATCGCTGTCCTGCGATGATGGGAGCGCAGGAGGTAGTTGAAACTGTCAATTGATTTGATCAATGGGATAGCCAGTGATCTCAGCGTCATGTTTTCCATGCCCGATCTCTTTCCCGGACGATTTCCACTGCCTTGATACATCATCCCCTCCCCTGCTATGTTTCCCGCTGGCTTCGTTGGATCATCATTTGCCAGAATGACCTTTGCTGGTCATTTACCCCTTCATTGTATAACGGGACGGGGCAGGCGCCGCCCGTCCGTCCCGTTTTGCCTGGATCAGCGCATATCGGCGTTGGCCTTGCGCAGGTTGTCTTCGATCATCTTCGCCAGTTCGGCGGGGGAGAGCGATTCGCCGGTACCCTGCACCGGATCGATGCCCAGGGTGTTACAGACCCGGACCAGGGCGTTCTGCAATTCGGCATAGGCCAGCATGCTCTCCATGCGGGAGGCGGTGGCCTGCAGGTCTGACTTGATCTTCTGGTAACCGGCCGCCCCCTCGCGCAGGGTGTCCTTGGCATAGACCGCGGCCAGCTTGCTGCTCACCTTCTCCAGACTGGCGGCATCCTCATACTTGGCCAGCGCCACCGCGTAGCGGTTGGCCGCCAGGTGCACCTGGGTGACCACCGCCATGGACAGGGCCAGGTGCCTGGCCTCGGCCAGTTTCCCCTCAGCCTCGAACACCCCTTTCTTGCCCATCGCGTTGGCCGCCTTGAGCAGATTCCAGCTGACCAGCACGCCGACCTCGCTCCAATCCTTGTTGTAGAGGAAATCGTTGCTGTCAGTGTTGTAGCCGGCCCAGAATTCCAGATTCGGCATCATTTCCAGGATTGATTTGCGGATATCGGCCTGGTTCATCTTCAATTTGGAATCTTCAATCCGCAGTTCCGGCCGGTTGTTGAGAGCGATAGTCTCGAGCTTGGCCAGATCGGCGCTGAGGGCGAGCGGCACCGTGCGATCAAGCGGCTGGAGCATGAAGTCGGTTCCGGGGGGGAGATTGAGCAGGGCGGCCAGATGTACCTTGCCCTGGCTGAGCTGCTCCTGCAGGCTGCGCAGATTGTAGCGGATCTGGAGCACTTCCCGCTGCTGGCCGAGGCCCTCGCGAGGATCGATGCGGCCGGAGTCGCCCAACTTCTGGAAATGGACCACCGTCTTGTCGCTGTCATTGATGATCTTGCTGATGCTGCCGGCCAGTTCCTGGGCGATGTAGGCTCGCCAGTAGGCTTCCTGCACATCCTGAACAATGTTTTGCATGACCTTGCGGCGCTGCTCGTCGGCCACGGCCACGCCTCGTTCGCTCTGCTGGCGGGAGTAATAGGCCAGGCCGAAGTCAATCACGTTCCAGGAGGCCTTGAGACCGGTGACGGTGTGTTCTTTTTCCTGGGAAGTTGAATATTCCAGGCTCTCCTGGCCGGTCAGGAGGGAGTAGCTGCGGGCGCCGGAGTAATTGTTGCGCGAGGAGTATCCTGCCGAGGCAGCAAGATCCGGGAGATAGGCCATGGCCGCGGCCCGGTGCAGTTCCTGAGCCACAGCGGTCTCCATCAGCTTGACGCGGTGGTCCATGTTGTAGCGGATGGCCCGGGCAATCGCCGCCGAAAGGGTGAGGGGGCCCTGGAGCGGTTCTGCCTGCACCTCCTGCTTGACCTGCTCGCGGAAGGCGGTGGCGCGTTCAATCCGCAGTGGCTCAACCCGCAGGGCGGTGTTCTCGGGGGGCGGCGCTTGTGTTTTAGCGCAGCCACTGGTCAGGGCGAGCACAGCAGCGAGGATGATGGTGGCATGGTAGGACTGTTGGTTCATGTCTGCTCCTTTTGGTTGAATATTGCGTTACAATAAATAGTTGTCATTTCCTGTACGAGGCTGTGGCTCCGGCCGCTTTCATCGTGCCAGCCGCATCAGCGCGTCGCGGTTATAGAGGTCAGCCTTGTCCAACTGGTGCTGCAAGGATCTGGAAGCACCCAGTATGGGCGAGAGGCTTGCGGCCTGCTGCTCGCCGCGCTCCTCCGGTCCGTTGAGGACTGCGTCAAGCTGTTGGCTCAAACGCTCCAACTGGCGGATGGCATCGAAACCGGCCGCGCCGTTGAACTCATCTCGGGCCCCGCCGAGCATGTCGTAGCGGAGCATCTCGCTGGCCGGGGTGCCGATGCCGTACCATTGCTCGACCCGCTCCCAGGTGTGGTTGACGGTGTCGTGGATGTATTGGCTGATGGCGGTACCGATCGGTTCGCAGCTGTTGGTTTCCATATCCAGCGACCCGTCAATGCCAAGGTGACGAATGGTCCGGGTTGTGTCGGCCCCCTGCATGCCGATGGAGTCGGCGCTGTTATCGGGTTGGGTGCCGGCAGCGGCCATGATCCCGGTTTGGGGGTAGAGAACCAGCAGACCGGTGGAATTGTTGGGGGTTGCCGCCACCGGGGTCAGCGGCTGTTCCGGCCTGTCCTTGGTGGCAGGGACCGGGTCGTTCACGGCCACCTGCAGATCATTGACCGGATTGACGGTGACGGTGACGGTGGCGGTGGAGACATCGCCATCCCCATCGGTGATGGTGTAGG
>CAZFPV010000020.1:0-13838 GCA_964521155.1 uncultured Desulfobulbus sp.
GCCTGGAGCGGGTCCGGGCCAGCTGGGCCGGACCCGCCACGCGGCGACTGCTGCTCGCGAGGAACTGATCCGCCAGATGGGACTTTCAGAGGAACAATCCGCAACGCTCACGCTGCCCGAACGCCTGCCCGACCTGCCCGAGACGCCGCGTCCGGCCGACGAGGTCAGCCGCACGGCCGCTCCGGGACGGCTCGATATCCAGCAGGCCCTGGCCGCCTACAATGAGGCCGCGGCCACCCAGGGCCTGACCACGGTCACCAGCCTGACCGACATCGAACTCGGGATCAAGCACGACACCGTATTTGACGACGCGGCCGGAACCCACACCTCCGGCAGCGGTTTCGCGCTGGCGGTGCGGTTGCCGCTGTTCGACTGGGGCGACCTCAAGCGCGACGCCATGAACGCCCGCACCCTGGCCGCAGCCAGCAACCTTGAGGCCACGATGCGGGCGGCGGGCTCCAATCTGCGCGAGAGCTATTCGTCGTACCGCACTGCCTATGACCTGGCCCGCCACTACCGGGACGAGGTGCTGCCCCTGCGCCGGACCATCTCGGAGGAGAACCTGCTGCGCTATAACGGCATGCTCATCGGGGTGTTTGACCTGCTGCGCGACGGCCGCGAGCAGATCCGGGTTGTCCAGGCTGCCATCAAGGCCCTGCGCGACTTCTGGATGGCCGACGCCGCCCTGCGGGCGGCCCTGATCGGCAAGCCCATGACGAGCGCGCAGGCAGCCTCGGACGCCGCCATCGGGGCGGATGCCGACCCCGTCCACTGACCGTCGTCGGGAGCAAAAGGCCATGACCACCAGACGAGACTTCCTCAAGGCCGCAAGCCTGGGCGCCCTGGCCGCGACCCTGGTCAACCGGTCAGCCCTGGCCGCCCTGCCCGAGCCGGTGATCCAGACCCGGCCCGACACCATGCCGCCACTGGTCCCCGACAACGGCCTGCCCTACAACCCGGTGGTCACCCTCAACGGCTGGACCCTGCCCTGGCGAATGCACAACGGAGCCAAGGAGTTCCATCTCGTGGCCGAGCCGGTGGTGCGGGAGATGGCCCCTGGCTTCAAGGCCCACCTCTGGGGCTATAACGGCCAGAGTCCCGGGCCGACCATCGAGGTGGTCGAGGGCGACCGGGTCCGCATCTTCGTCACCAACCGGCTGCCCGAGCACACCAGTATCCACTGGCACGGCCAGCGGCTGCCCAACGGCATGGACGGGGTCTCCGGCCTGACCCAGCCGGCCATCGGGCCGGGCAAGACCTTTGTCTACGAATTCGTCGCCCGCCGGCCCGGCACCTTCATGTACCACCCCCACGCCGACGAGATGACCCAGATGGCCATGGGCATGATGGGCTTCTGGGTCACCCACCCGCGCCAGCCGCACCCGCTCATCGAGACAGTGGACCGCGATTTCGTCTTTCTTCTCAACGCCTATGACATCGAGCCCGGCAGCTACACCCCGCGGATCATGACTATGCTCGATTTCAATATCTGGAGCTGGAACAGCCGCGTCTTCCCCGGCATCGACTCGCTCAACGTCCGCTTGGGCGACCGGGTACGCATCCGCATCGGCAACCTCACCATGACCAACCATCCCATCCACCTGCACGGGCACGAGTTCCAGGTGACCGGCACCGACGGCGGCCCGGTGCCTTCCACGGCGCGCTGGCCCGAGGTTACCACCGACATCGCCGTCGGCCAGATGCGGCAGATCGAGTTCGTCGCCGACGAGGAGGGTGACTGGGCCTTCCACTGCCACAAGAGCCACCACACCATGAACGCCATGGGCCACGACGTGCCGACCATGATCGGCGTCGACCACAGCGGCCTGGCCGGAAGAATTGCCCGCCTGATCCCGGACTACATGGTCATGGGTGAACGCGGCATGGCCGACATGACCGAGATGGAGATGCCGCTGCCCGACAACACCATCCCGATGATGACCGGGGCAGGGCCGTTCGGCTCGGTGGAGATGGGCGGCATGTTCAGTGTGCTCAAGGTGCGGCAGGGCCAGAAACCTGGGGATTACCGCGATCCGGGCTGGTTCCGCCATCCGGAGGGCACGCGGGCGCGGGCCTTCGCCGGCCGGCTGGCTGACCCGCCCCGGTCCGGGCAGGCAAAGGGGCAATCCATGCCGCGGGCGGAACAGGTTGGCAAGACCGTCGAAGTGCGGGTGCGCAAGCCCGGCCGCGCCGCCGGCTCAGGCGGCCATGACGGACATTGATGGGCAAAGGAAGATGGGGGGTGCCTGGGGGGAGCCTTTGCCGGCCCTTGGTCACCGCGCTCATCAAAACGACAGGGCGCGATTTAAACAGTAACCCTATGGCACAGGAGGAACGCCATGCAATGGAAAACCATCGTCAACGCGGCTGCGGCCGTGGTGCTTGCCCTGAATCTGGCCGGGCCGGTTCTGGCGCAGAACAGCGCCGAGTTCAGCGAGGGCGAGGTGCGCAAGGTGAACAGGGAGACCGGCAAGATCACCATCCGCCACGGCCCGCTGCAGAACCTGGGCATGCCGCCCATGACCATGGTCTTTCAGGCCCGGGACCCGGCCCTGCTCGACCAGGTGCAGGCCGGCGACAAGATTCGTTTTCGGGCAGAGCAGTCCGGCGCTGCATTGTTCGTCACCGAGATCAGCAAGGGGCAGTAAACAAAGGGCAGGTCCTCTGGCCCGCCCCGACCGGACGCAATTCAGCGAATCTCGCGCAGGTCGATGATCTCCATCTTGTGATTTCGGTGCGGGCTTTCCGGCGACGGACCCTCGGTCTGAATGATGCAACTGCCCTTGAGCTGGTACTTGAGGACATAGTCGCGGGCAAAATCGGTCCAGTCGTGCGGGTGGTTGCTCTCGTAGATGGGATAGACGCCGTAAGAAAAGAGCATTTCCCGGCAGGTCCTGCGGTTGGAACTGACTGCCAGGATCCAGGTGGGCATGCGGTAGCGGGTCAGGCGGCGGGCGGTCAGGCCGCTATCGGTGGGCGCGAGGATGGCGGCGACGCTGTCGGTCTCGTTGACGATGCTGTTGACGCTGGAGGCGATGTAGTCTACCTCGCGGATGTCGGTGGCAATGGGCTGTCCCGGGACCTTGCCGTAGCTGCGGCGGGTCCGGTGGGGCTCGGTGGCCACCGCGATCTGCACCAGCATCCGCACCGCCTCGAGCGGGTACCTGCCCATGGCCGATTCCTCCGAGAGCATGACGCAGTCGGTGCCGTCGAGGATGGCGTTGGCCACGTCGGTGGCCTCGGCGCGGGTAGGCCGCCGGTTTTTGGTCATGGATTCGAGCATCTGGGTGGCGGTGATCACCGGCCGGCCGAACAGGTTGGCGCGGGCGGTGATCCGTTTTTGCAGGATGGCGATCTCCTCGATGGGGATCTCGACGCCGAGGTCGCCCCGGGCCACCATCACCCCGTCGGTGGCTTCCAGCACCTCGTCGATCTTGTCGAGGATCGAGGAACGCTCGATCTTGGCGATGATGAAGGGCTGAAAGCCCATGGACGCGGCCGCCGCGCGCACCGCCTGGATGTCGGCGGCGCTGTTGACAAACGACTGGCTGATGGCGTCCACCCCGTGTTCCAGGGCGTATTGCATACAGGCCCGGTCGTGCTCGGTGAAGGCCGAGATGCCCAGATCGATCCCCGGCAGGTTGAGGCCCTTGCGCGAACGCAGGGCGCCGCCGACCAGCACCCGGGTATGCACCAGCTCGCCCTCGACCGACTCCACCTCCACCTGGATGAGACCGTCGTTGATGAAGAGCACGTCGCCGGGCTTGACCACCCGGGGTAGTTCCTTGAGGGTGACCGAGACCAGGTGGCGGCTGCCCTGCAGGTCTTCGGTGGTCAGGGTGAAGCGTTCGCCGATGACTAGTTCGACCGGCTCTTCGGCGAGCACGCCGATACGGATCTTGGGGCCGGGCAGGTCGGCCATGATCGCCACCGGTCGGCCGGTCCGCTGCGCTGCCTCGCGGATGCGGAGGATGGTCTCGCCATGGACCTGGAAGTCGCCGTGGGAGAAGTTGAGGCGGGCAATGTTCATCCCGGCCTCGATCATCTGGTCGAGCATGGCCGGGGAATCGGAGGCCGGCCCGATGGTGCAGACCAGCTTGGTTTTGTTGGGGGGCAGGGCAGGGGCGTTGTGCATGGGTGCTCCGTTGGTTGAGCCGCCGGTTGGCGCTGAACCGGCGGCGATTGCGCGAAGAATGGTGCGGCCTAGAATCGCTGGGTAAGGTCGTTGAGCGATTCGCGATCCATGGTGGCCCGCAACCGTTCTTCGATGGGCATGGCCCGGCCCTCGGCGTCGATCTTGACGTAGACAATCCGGGTCGAGCAGACGATCTCCTCCAGTTCCTTGGCAAAATCAAAGCGTCTGGCCTCGACAGTGATCGCCAGCGAACTGACGCCCACCTGGGTGACCCGGGCGTAGATGCGTACATGGTGGCCGATTTTGACCGGCTTCTTGAACAGCACCTCGTCCATCTTCAGGGTGACCATGTTGGGGGTGCGGCAGAGGTAGCCGGCAAAGGCGGCCCCGGCCTCGTCGAGCCAGGAGAGCATGGTGCCGCCGAAGAGGTTGCCGTTGAGCCCGATCTCGCTGGTGCGACAGATTTTGGTGGCGACGTAGTGCATGGCGGATCCTGTTGAATGGCTGGCTTTCCCGTCGAAAGGGCGGCTGGACGTGCAGGTGAAGATAACCGCCGTCTGTTCAAACTGTGTTTGCTTCTGATAAGAGCCGTGAACCGGGGCAGCGGGAGCGCGGTCCGGGGCTGTCATCGGCCTTGCACCGATCATGGCCGCACGGTATAGAGCCATGATACCGGAGCGCAGCGTCCACTTTCAATCAAAATCGGGTCGGTGGCCGCCATGCGCCACGCCGCTTGCGAGAGTCTCCCAACCAGGTTCCCCCATGCAGTCCGCAAAAAAAGAATCCCTGCTCTTTGTCTGTGGCCAGTGCGGTTTTGAAAGCCGCAAGTGGCTCGGCCGCTGCCCTGACTGCGGTGTCTGGGACAGCCTGGCCGAAGAAAAGAAACGCCCCTCCGCCCGACCGGGTCGGCCGGTCGCGACCGCCCAACCGCTTTCGGCTGCGGACGATGGCGAATGCACCCGCCTGGTTACCGAGATCGGCGAGATGGACCGGGTCCTGGGCGGCGGCATCGTCCCCGGCTCGCTGGTGCTGATCGGCGGCGATCCGGGCATCGGCAAGTCAACCCTGATCCTGCAGCTGCTCTCGTCCCTGGCCACGCGCGGCCACGGCACACTGTACGTTACCGGCGAGGAATCGGTGCGGCAGATCCGGATGCGGGCCGGCCGACTCGGCATCGATGGCCAGGGTATATCCATCTCCACTGAAAACTGCGTCGAGGCCATCGTCGAACTCGCCGGCCGGACGCGGCCGACGCTGCTGGCGGTGGATTCCATCCAGACGGTGTTCAGCGAGGAGGTCGCCTCGGCCCCCGGCTCGGTCACCCAGGTGCGGGAATCGGCTGCCCGCCTGCTGCAGCTGGCCAAATCGACCCACCTGCCGGTTCTGCTGGTCGGCCACGTCACCAAGGACGGGTCCATTGCCGGGCCGCGCGTGCTTGAGCACATGGTGGACACGGTGCTCTATTTCGAGGGCGACCGCGGCCAGGTCTTCCGCATCCTGCGCACGGTCAAGAACCGCTTCGGCTCGACCAACGAGATCGGCGTCTTCGAGATGAAGGAGAGCGGCTTGGCCTGCGTCGACAACCCCTCCGCCCTGTTCCTCGCCGAGCGACCGGTGAACGTGCCCGGCTCAGTGGTCCTGCCCAGCGTCGAAGGCACCCGGCCGATCCTGGTCGAGGTGCAGGCCCTGGTCAGCCGTTCCAGTCTGGGCACGGCGCGGCGCACCGCCATTGGCGCTGACCAGCAGCGCCTCTCCCTGCTGACTGCAGTGCTCGAGAAAAAGCTCGGCGTCACCCTGTTTGACCACGACATCTTCCTCAACATCGCCGGCGGCATCCGCATCGATGAACCGGCCCTGGACCTGGGCGTGGTGGCGGCCCTGCTTTCCAGCTTCTTTGAGAAGCCCATCGACCCGGCCACCGTGGTCTGCGGCGAGGTCGGCCTGGCTGGCGAGGTGCGGGCCGTGGGCCAGATGGAGATGCGGCTGCGCGAGGCCGGCCGGCTCGGGTTTAAGACCTTCCTCATGCCCGATTCCTCCACCCGTCAGCTCAAGGGCAAGGAGCGCGAGGGCATGCGGGTCGTCCCGGTGCGGACGGTGGCCGAACTGGCTGAGGTTCTGTTTCGCGGCTGACCTTGCAGCCCGGCCAAGTGCAGGCCACTTTCCGTTCGATAATCCGGGGCCATTGTAGTATAGATAGGCGCATTTGCCCTCCGGGAGCAGCCTGGCCGCCGATACCGTCAGGCCAGTCGGATCCCGGTCTTTTTCGCGCAGGTTGTGCGGCCTAACCCAGCACAGGGGGAACCACCAGCAGTCATGGATCAGGAACACATCGAGCAGGAGCAGATCTTCGCCCGGCTGCTGGCGATCCTTGGCCGGTACTGCCGCGACCAGACGAGCGGCCCCTTGGTCGACTACCTCGACCCCGAGCCGCTGCGCCAGCGACTCGGCCTCGA
Organism: uncultured Desulfobulbus sp.; assembly: GCA_964521155.1. Lineage (GTDB taxonomy): Bacteria > Desulfobacterota > Desulfobulbia > Desulfobulbales > Desulfobulbaceae > Desulfobulbus. Next base: position 6,589 of record CAZFPV010000020.1, read on the forward strand.
GACCCAGGGTGCTCCCGGCGACTGGGACCGGCTGTTCGCCTGGGTGGAGCAGTACTTGGCCTACGCGGTCAAGACCAGCCATCCGGGGTATCTCAACCGGATGTGGGCCGGAGCCAACTTGCCGTCGGTGATCGGCGAGATGGTGACCGCAGTCACCAACACCTCGGCCTGCACCTTCGAGACCGCGCCGGTGTCGACGCTGATGGAAAAATACATGCTCAAGACCATGCTCGATCTGGCCGGGTTCAGGCACGGCATCGGCCAGATGACCACCGGTTCGAGCAACGCCAACATGATCGCCATGATGGCGGCCCGCAACACCATCGATTCGCGCATCAAGCAGTGGGGTCTGTTCGGCCGACCGGAGATGTTCGGCTTTGTCAACGCCGATGCCCATTACTCCATGGATCGGGCGGCGAACATCCTCGGTCTGGGCACCGGTCACCTGATCAAGGTCGAGGTGGACGACCATGGCCGCATGAACCTGCCTGCCCTGGAGGCGCATCTGGAGCGGGTGGTGGCCACGGGCGGCCTGCCCTTTTTCGTCGCCGCCACCGCCGGGACCACGGTCCGCGGGTCCTATGACGAGATCGAGCCGCTCATCGAACTGCGCGAGCGCTACCGCTTCTGGCTGCACGTGGACGGCGCCTGGGGCGGGGCCGTGCTCTTCAGCCCCGCACTCAAGCGGCAGTTCCTCGCCGGACTCGAGCAGGCCGACAGCTTCACCCTGGATTTTCACAAGATGCTCGGCACGGCCCTGATGTGCAACGCCCTGTTGTTCAACAACCGGCCGACCCTGCTGCGCGAGGTGTGCAGCGCCGGCGACGAATCCTATATCTTCCGCGAGGGCACGGACGGCGAGGTGCGCGACCTCGGCACCCTCTCCCTGCAGTGCGGCCGCCGGGTGGACAGCCTCAAGTGGTTCCTCGACTGGAAGTTTTACGGCCAGGCCGGACTGGCGGCGCGAGTGGAGGACTATCTCGCCCTCTGCCGGTACGCCGAGGAACAGGTGCTGCGGCATCCGGACCTGGAGATGGTCGTACCCCGGGAATCGTTCAACGTCTGCTTTCGTTTTCGCACCCCGGAGGATGTCGATCCGGCCGATTTCAACCGGCAGCTGCGGGACCGCATGCACCGGCAGGGTACACATCTGGTCGGCACCGGGTTTGCCGGCGGCCGGCTGACTCTGCGGCTCCTGATCACCAACGTCAATGTCGGCCGGGCCGAGATCGACAGCTTCTTCCAGGATGTGGTCCTCTCCGGCCGGATCCTGCTGGCAGAACGGCAAATCACTACGCAGTAACGAGAAGACCATGAGTGACAATGATTTTCAGGTAACCCAGAAAGAGGCGGCGGATTTTCTCCAGGTCTCGACCAAGTCCATCAGCCGGTATCGCAAGCGGGGGCTGCCGCACAAACTGGTGCTCAGTCCAGTGACCGGCAAGCTGGAGGTGCGTTTCCGCCGCGCCGACCTGGAACGCTGGGATGAGGGCCGGCAGCTGCTGGCCACCTATGGCCGCGACGGCGAGGAGCAGGCCGCGGAGGGACGGACGGACGCGGGACGCGGTGGCCATGGTGTTGACCGGGGCCACGCGGACGAGGATTACCTCCATGATCTGTTGGCCGCCTACCGGGAGCAGATCGAGATCCTCCGCGAGCAGCTGGAGGATATGCGGGCGCAGCTGGCCCGCCGGGACCGCCAGATCGACGATCTGATGCGGCTGATGGTCGGGCTGCAGCTGGAGTATAAACCGCTGGCCGGGGAAAGACCGGCCTTGGTCGGGGAGTCAGTCAACGCAGTTGCGGTTGCGGGATCGGCTATGGCCGAGGAGGTGAGCAACGTCGCGGACGTGTACGAACCGCCGGTGGTCATCGAGCTGGGGCCGCCGCCGACCCGCGAACCGAGCCCGGTGCAACCAGGAAAGAAAATCTTCCGCCGGGAGCAGTTGGCCGCCTCCATTCGCCAGCTGCGCACAAAGGGCAAGAGCTGGGAGGAGATCGCGCTTGGCCTGAATCGCATCGGCGCTGCCACCGTCTCCGGCCGACCGGAATGGACCGCCCCCGAGGTCATGGCCCTGCTGCCGCCCCTGGTGCCCACCGATGCCGGGAATGGGGTGGAGAGCGAGAGCCGTTGACGAAACCTCGTTTGGCCGGGTCATGGTGCGCTGGACGCAGCGGATCAGAACGCAATTCCCAGGCCAAAGCTTCGCTGCTCGCCCGTGCCGCGGGTATCGAACAGGAAATCCGCCGAGGCGGTTGAGTGGTCCCGGTGCTGATCAATACATGGCCGGAACGGGCTGCAGCCGCCGTTCCAGGCGGCGGGCCAACAGAAGCATTGCCTCGATGTCAGCCAGCGTTGGCGGGAGGATAGTTGCACGTTCCATATCGCAGATCTCCTGGAATCTGTCCAGGGCGCCCAACGATTCGGTCAGGCCCTGGGCAGCCTCGGGCAGCCAGTGAGTCAGCGCGGCCGCCAGATCGCCCAGGGTATGGTTGTCCGGCAGGTGGCCGATGCGCATGAGCGCCGCCATCACCAGCTTTTCCATGGCCATGGCCGTCAGGTTATAGAGAATCTCGGTGGTAAAGGCCTTGGTTTTCTTGGCAAAGGCCCGTTCGGCAAGCGCTAGAAACTGCTCGCCCTCCTTTTGAAACTGCTGCCAGTCGTCGATGGCCATGGGCCTGATGTCGCCGGGCTGCACCAGTATGACGTGCGGCAGTGGATGCATACCCCCTCCGTTGTTTGGTGTCCTTCCCTGCATGTTCAAAGATGCCGCCGCAGACAGATCAGGGCGGTGGCCCGCCAGCCGAGCCGTTCGTAAAAGTGCAGGGCCGGCAGATTGTTGCGATCAGCCAGCAGCTGCATCCGGGTTGCGCCCTGTGCCCCGGCCCATCGGGCCATGGCCGCCATCAGTTCCCGTCCCAGGCCCTTGCCCCGGTGATCGGTGGCGATGACCACATCCTCGACCAGGAGCGACGGCCCCCCCTCGGCGGTGGAAATCACCAGCTGGCCAGTGCACATGCCGACAACCCGTCCTTCCGCCTCGGCGACCAGGACGCAGGCCCTGGCCTCGCGGAGCAGCAGGGCCAGGCCCTGCCGCTGCCTGGTCGCATCAACATTGAAATCCTCCTCGATGGTAAACAGCAGCCGCAGCAGGTCGACCATCGGCTCGAGGTCGTCCAGGCGGGCGGCGCGCACGGTGGCCATGGTCGCGGCTACTCGATCAGGTAGTCGGCGGCTGGTTCGCCGTCCTCTATGCCGTCGAGGATGGCGTCGATGATCTCGGTGCTGACCACGCCCTTGAACCACCAGTTCTGCGGCTGCACCACCATCACCGGGCCGGACTCGCACTGCTTGAGGCATCCGGTGGCGGTCACCTGTATATCCAGGCCGCGGTCCAGGATCTCTTCTTCGATGTACTGCAGGAACCCGTCGGTCTGCTTGTGGCAGATGCCCTTGGGGTCACCTTTGGTGCGGAAGCTCTGACAGACAAGGATTTGTTGTTCGGGGATGGCCATGGTATGTTCCTCGGTGTGTAATGTTACTGTTTGATTCGTTTGGTTTTTTTTAAAATGCACGCATCCGGAACCGATGTTGCGTCGGTGCGGCTGTGCAAACAGGCTTGACTGGCTGTGGCCTATTTCTTGCCGCAGCCCTTTTTGTCGCCGCCGTACAGGGTGTCGACCACGCCTTCGATGCCATCTTCGGTGAGCAGCACCCGGATGGACCGCCCGGCAAGCACCTCCCGCGGACGCTGGCCGGCGCTGGCCGCAAGGACGGCAAAACAGTCGTGCAGGGTGTCGGCCAGCTGATCCCAGCGGGTTTCGCCGCTCCCGGCCTCGGGCGCCTGCCTGGTTTCGAGCAGACAGGTGAGGCCATCTGCCCTGGGGCCGTAGATGAGCAATTGCCTGGCCTGGCCGAGATGAAGATCAATGTCCAAACCAGTGGCGCTGGCCACTGCCACCCGGGGCCGTTCCGGTGTGGGCCTGGGCAGCCCGGCCGATGACGGCGGCGCCAGCGAACACCCGCAGGTGCTGCCGGTCCCGCAGGCGGGGCCGCAGTTGCAGCCGCAATCGGCCACCGCGAGGTGGCGAGCCGTGGTGGGCAGGAACCGGCCGGTGAGTTTGGCGATCTGCTCCAGGTGCACCCGGGTGGCCGCGGGTGGGGCGTCGGCCTGTCGCGGCCCGGGGAGAAAGGGGGCCAGTTCCATCGCCGCAGCGCCGAGTGCAGCCATGGCTTCGGCGATGCCAGCGATCCGGTGGGCGTTGATCCCGGGGTAGACGGTGGTGCGGATGGTCACCGTCACTCCCAACGTGGCCAGGGCCGAGACCGCCCGGGACTGCTCCTCGACCAGCAGGGCCGCGGCCTTGTCCAGCGGCATCGTCTTTTTACCCGGACGAATCCAGGCGTAGAGCTGTTCTGCCGTGGCCGCGTCCAGGGTGTCGATCAGCAGGGTGGCACTGTTCAGTCCGGCCGCAGCCAGCGCCGATGCGTGCTCCGCGCCGCCCAAACCAAGGGTGGTCAGGGCGATGTGCAGCTCGGGATATTGCTGCCGCAGCAGGGCGATGAAGGCGCAGGTCGCCTCGGCCGTGGCCAGGGGATCGCCGGGACCGGCCAGTTCAACCGGACTTGGCGCCGTGGCGCGGCTCAGTTCCAGCAGGGCCTCGGCCTGGTTCAGGGCCTGCGGGGACTTGGCTTCGGGCGCGTGTCGCATGCGGTGCACCGCCTGGGGGGCGATGGCCAGCAGCAGGCCGGGGGCGGGTGCTTCGCTCGCACCGGCAAAGCCCGGCGCACTGGTGATGGGGATAACTGTCATGGGGCGTCCGTCTCGGGGTGTTGGGGAGAAAGAACCCGGCAGAGGGAAAAGGAGAACCCCCCCACCGGGCCGATTGGCCTGTCAGTACACCAGTTCGAACTTCTCTTCCGGGTCGTCCCGGTCGCGGCGGTCGAGCAGGCAGCCCAGCACCTTTTCCAGGAACCGCAGACCGCCCTTGTAGCCAACCGTGGGGAAGTACTGATGCCCCTGCCGGTCAAGGATGGGAAAACCCCAGCGGATGAAGGGAAGGTCCTCGTCCCGGGCAATGTACTTGCCGTAAGTGTTGCCGATGAGCAGATCCACCGGGTCGTTCTTGATCCACTGATGGAGGAGGAACATATCGCCCTTGGCGCGGACGTTGACCGGGAAAGGGGAATCCGCAGTCAGTTCCTTGATCCGCCGCTCGAACCGCTTGCCCGGCGTGCCGGTGACCAGATGCACCGGGCACATGTCAATGGAGACCAGGAACTCGGTCATGGCGATCAGCTGATCCGGGTCGCCGAACAGGGCTACCTTCTTGTGATAGAAGTACTGGTGCATGTCCGAGATCAGGTCCACCAGCTGGCCGCGTTCATAGCTGATCTCATCCGGGACCACGGCGCCGCCGACAATGCGCAGGGCGTCGATGAACCGGTCGGTGGCCTTCAGCCCGAACGGCATGTCCAGAATCCGGCAAGGCACCTTGTGCTTGGTGTCGAGCAGCCGGGCTGCGTCGGCCGAGCACCATTCGCCCAGCGCCAGGGTGCCGATGGCGTCGCCGCAGCCCTTGAGCTCGGCCACAGTCACGCCGCCCTGGGGGAACATGTGATACTCGCCGGACAGCGGGCCGTTGAGCACGCCGGAAGTGTCCGGAAAGAGGGTGATCTCGGTGCCGACCAGGGCGGCGAGCCGCTTAATCTCCTCCATGTCGGACGGCTCCACCCAGCCGGGGATGACGTTGACCTTGCCGTTCTTCTTGCCCGTGGGCTCGGCCAGGTCGGCCATGGCCTTGACCATGTTGGCAAACCCGGTGACGTGGGAGCCTACATAGCTCGGGGTCGGGGCGCCGATCAGGGTCTTGCCGGCGGGCACGGTGCCCTCCTTGTGGGCCTTGTCGAAGATCTGACTGAGGTCGTCGCCGATGGTCTCCGACAGGCAGGTGGTGTGGACGGCAATGACCTCGGGATTATAGACGGTGAAGATGTTGTTGATTGCCTGCAGCAGGTTGGCCTGGCCGCCGAACACCGAAGAACCCTCGGTGAAGGAACTGGTGGCGGCCGAGACCGGCTCCTTGTAGTGCCGGGTCAGGGCGCTGCGGTGATAGGCGCAGCAGCCCTGGGAGCCATGGCTGTGGGGGAGACAGCCATGGATGCCCAGGGCGGCGTACATCGCGCCGATGGGCTGGCAGGTCTTGGCCGGGTTGATGGTGACGGCGCTGCGTTCGTTGATTTCTTTGGGTGTATGTCGAAGGAGCATGGTGGTGTCCTCTAGGTTAACGCGTTATTCCCACACGTAGGTGGCTGAGAGTTCGGGGCTTTCCTGCCAGGGGGCTTTCATGTAGCCCCAGACCTTGCTGTTCACCAGCCGGTCGATTTCCCGGTAGAAGTTGACCGCGCCTTTGAATCCGGCATAGGGGCCGCCGGAGTCGTAGCTGTGCAGCTGCTTCATCGGGATGCCCAGCTTCTGGATGGAAAACTTCTCCTTGATGCCGGCGCAGAAAATATCCGGCCGCATCAGTTCCACCAGCTTTTCCGCCTCGTACTGGTTGAGGTCGTCGATGACCAGGGAGCCGGGCTCCATGTCTGGCATGATGCCGTCATACTCCTTGAACTTGAAGCCCTTGGCCTCGAGGGCCTGCAGTTCCGCCTCGGACTTGCGCGGCTTGAAGCGGGTTGGGTCTGCCTCGACCTCCAGTTCCTCGATGTTGCGGCTGTCGGCGTCCACCTTGAGGTGGGGGATGACGTGCCGGCCCTCGTAGTCGTCGCGATGGGCGAACTCGTAACCGGCGGAGAGGGTTTTCATGCCCATCTCGGCGAACAGATCCTGGTAGTGGTGCGCCCGGCTGCCGCCGACAAAGAGCATGGCGGTCTTTCCCGTGGTCCGCGGCAGCACGTCCGCGCGCACGGCTTCCACCGCCGGCATTTCCTCGGCAATCACCGCCTCGACCCGGTCGATCAGCTGCTGGTCGCCAAAATACTGGGCGATCTTGCGCAGCGATTTGGCGGTTGAGCTGGCGCCGATGAAGTTGACCTTGATCCAGGGAATGCCGAACTTGGTTTCCATCATGTCGGCCACGTAATTGATCGAGCGGTGGCACATGACGCAGCTTAAGTCCGCTTTGTGGGCGCTGGCAAACTGGTCGTAGGTCGAGTTGCCGGAGAAGGTCGAGATGGTGGTGATGCCGCATTTGCGCAGGATCCGGTCGATCTCGAAACCGTCGCCGCCGATGTTGTACTC
>CAZFPV010000021.1:0-12615 GCA_964521155.1 uncultured Desulfobulbus sp.
GTCAATGGGGATGTACCCTATCCGGTGCATGGCCAGGCCGAAGACCGGAATACGAAACAGTTCCTTTTTCGCGATCCATCGGAAATCATGGGGAAAATACCCCTGAAAGGAAAAGATGTCGTACTGGCTGACATGGTTGCCGGCGAAGATATAGGTCTTGTCCTGCTCGATGTGCGCAAGGCCTTCCACCCGCACGCGAACGCCGGCCAGCCAGCAGAGAATCCGGCCCCAGGCGCGGGGAAACATCTGAACTTTTATCTCCGAGCGCCGGACCCACATCAGGTCGATAATGGAGAAGAGAGAGACGAAAAAAGTCAGGAATGGCGCGATGGCAAGGGTCAGGAGACCGCGGACGAGTTGCACGGGTGATATGTGGGGTATGAGATAGTGTGCCGCATCGGTTCCGCCCCGCGGCTTGTCTCGGTGCGGCAGGCACGCTGCCGCCGGCGGGCCGGGTTGGTGGGATCGATGTCGCTCCAAACTGCGGGGTGATTGATAGCCTGAGCGACTTCATAGCAGGGCCGGGGCCAAAGAGCAAGCACTTCGCTTGTCCCGGCCGGCAATCTGGCGCCATGGCGGGCTGCCCGTCGGGTGCAATTGACGGACGGGATGCAATCGAATATATTGGCTTCCTCATTCATTCATGGTTCCTCTTGTCCTGCGCCGGCGCCGCCCCCGGTAGATTCGCGTTTTTTAACCCAGGGAGTCCATTGTGGTTGAAGCGACCATTACCATCCAGGCCGACGGGGTGCTGCACGTACCTGCCAACCCCGTGATCCCCTTTATCGAAGGCGACGGCATCGGTGCCGACATCTGGCCCCCGACCCGCAGGGTGCTGGACGCTGCAGTGGCCAAATCCTACAACGGCAGCCGAAAAGTAGCATGGTTCGAGGTGCTGGCCGGGGAAAAGGCCTTCGCCGCCACCGGCGAGTGGCTGCCGCGGGAGACAATCGATGCCCTGCGCGGACACGTGGTCGGCATCAAGGGCCCGTTGACCACACCGGTGGGCCAGGGCATGCGCAGCCTCACCGTCACCCTGCGCCAGGAACTCGACCTCTATGCCTGCGTCCGGCCGGTCCGTTGCTACCACGGGGTGGTTGCCCCGGTCAAGAATCCCGACGCGGTCGACATGTTCATCTTCCGCGAGAACACCGAGGACGTCCATGCCGGCATCGAATGGCAGGCCGGCAGCGACAAGGCCAATCGGGTGATCGAGTTCCTCCGCGCCGAGATGGGAGCACAGATCCGCGACAACTCCGGCATCGGCGTCAAGCCGATCTCCGAGTTCGGCACCAAGCGACTGGTGCGCAAGGCCATACGCTTCGCCCTCGAACAGGGGCGAGATTCGGTGACGCTTGTGCACAAGGGCCACATCATGCCATTCACCGAAGGCGCCTTTCGCAACTGGGGCTATGAACTCGCCAGCGAGGAGTTCGCTGACGTGGCCATCACCGAAGCAGCGCTGTGGGAGCGGTACAACGGTCAGATCCCAGCCGGCAGGATCGTAATCAAGGACCGGATCGCCGACGCCATGTTCCAGGAGATCCTCCTCCATCCGGAGGAGTACTCGGTGCTGGCCCTGCCCAACCTCAACGGCGACTACTTGTCCGATGCTCTTGCCGCCCAGGTCGGTGGACTGGGCATGGCGCCGGGGGCCAACATCGGCGACGGCGTCGCCCTGTTCGAGGCCACCCACGGCACCGCCCCCAGATTCGCTGGTCAGGACAAGGTCAATCCAAGTTCCCTGTTGCTCTCCGGGGTGATGCTGCTTGCGTATATCGGCTGGCAGGAGGCCGCAGACCTGATCGAGCGGGCTCTGGAGACAACCATCGCCAGGAAGACGGTGACCTTCGACCTGGCCCAACTGATGGATGGCGCCACCGAACTTTCCTGTTCCGCCTTCGGCGCCGCCATTATAAAAAATATGTAGGCCGCGCGCCCAATTCAACCCGAATGGTCTCCTGGTTCGAGGCCCTCAAAGATCTGCTGTTCCCCCCGCGCTGCAGCGGTTGCGGGCAATGGCTGGCCTCATCCCGGCCGCCGCTCTTCTGCCCGCTTTGCCGTGACCAGCTCCGCTACCTCCAATCACCCCGCTGCACCTGCTGCGGCGCTCCGTTCCCAACCGGCGCCGACCATCTTTGCGGCGACTGCCTCGCCGGCCGCTTCGCCTTCGACCTGGCCCGCTCCCTGCTCCTCTATCGGCCGCCCGCCTCACCAATACTCCGCGCCCTGAAATACAATGGTCGCATGACCGGCATCGACAGCTTGGGAGCGCTGACCGTTGCCTCCGGGATTGCAGCCCAGTTTTACCCGCCCGACCTGGTGCTGCCGGTGCCGCTGTCGCCGCAGCGCCTGCGCGAGCGCGGCTTCAACCAGGCCCTGCTCATTGCCCGGGTCTGCCTGCCCCAATGGCGGGAGCGGATCGATCCGGACCTGCTGCAGCGACTTCGCCACACCCCACCCCAGTCCCGGTTGCGCGGCAGGGAGCGGCGGGTCAACCTCAAACAGGCCTTCCACCTGGCTGCGCCCGATCGGGTTGTCGGGCGTGACATCCTCCTGGTGGACGACGTCTTCACCTCGGGCAGCACGGTGCATGAATGCAGCCTGGTGCTGCGAGCGGCAGGCGCCAAACGCATCGAGGTCTTTACCCTGGCGCGAAGCCCGATGGGCTGAGGGTCAACCTGAAGTATTCCCCCATATCCCCCTGTTTTGCTGAAAATGGTCCATTGCTCCCTGGTTCCGGAAACCTGTCCCGCCCCGCACTGGCGCCAGACCGGGGGCGTGCAGAAGGCTAGCCTTCCGTGGTTTTCAGCAAATTCATAAAGAAATTATAATGTTACATAGGTACAATTTTTTTTCCCAGCCTGACCCAGGCTGAAAGCATGCAATGGAAGGGGGTTAGCAAAGAAGACTGTCTCCTAAGCTTATTCTGGAGCATTATCGAGCATAGTCGATCTATGGCGAGGATAATGAACTTACTCCTTGTTGACAACCTGTTGATAACTTGAGCTATGCTTGCCTATGGCTTCGATCTGTCGCCCTTTTTCTGTGTATTCCAATAAAACATCGAAAGAACAAATTGTTATCCAAATTTCAGCAGCAAAAATCCCCTTCCTGCGCGAGAAATGAACTTGTCCACAGCCGCCTCGTTTGCAGGGGAAAATCAGGGCATACCGCTTTTGACCGGGATCAGTTTTTTCAGTAGATCATGCCGCATTCGTTGAATGCCGCCCATGCATTCGGCCAGAAGGAAAAAGAGAAAAAAAGAAGGATAAACCCGTATGGTATGGCCCACGATCAAAGCTGCGTTGCAAGGCGCTGTCCCGGACAGTGAATACGGATTGTGGATCAGGCCGCTGGAGTGTCGGCGGGAGGATGGACAGGCCTTGGAACTGGTCGGACCGGATCGGTTTTTCTGCGCCTGGGTGGAAGACCGGTATCTGGAACTGATACGGTCCAAGGCCAGGGAACTGGGGTTTTCGGCCGATGTCCGGTTGCAGGCGGCCCAGACCGCACCGCCCCAGATCGCAAGCGACCGTCATGGTCAGCTTCGCCTGCCCGGCGTGGCCGCCGGCGGCGTCCGCCTGCGCTCGCTCCATCCTGCCTTCACTTTCGATCAGTTCATGGTGGGCGAGTCCAACATCCTGGCCCGTTCCGCCTGTCAGGCCCTGGCCACCGGCGACGCCACCTTCGGCAACTGCCTGTTCATGAACAGTTCCACCGGGCTGGGCAAGAGTCACCTGACCCAGGCGGTGGTGCACCAGGTGCTGCACTCGGCGCCGTCCACCCGCCTCCACTACCTGACCGCGCAGCAGTTCTCAGCCGAGATGGTCAAGGGCATCCGCGGCAACACCATGGAGCAGTTTTCCAAACGCTTCATCAACAACTGCGACATGCTGCTGGTCGAGGACGTTCACACCCTCACCGGCAAGACCAAGACCCAGGAGGAATTGAACACCATCCTCGACTACCTGATCCGCTCCGGTCGGCGGGTTATCCTCACCTCGGCCGTGGCCCCGGGCAAGTTGGGCGGCATCGATGAGGATTTCCGCAGCCGCATGACCTCCGGCCTGGTCACGGGCATCGAGTCGCCCGACTGCGAGACCAGGGCCCGGATCATCCGTTCCAAGATGCGCCAGCACGGCCTGGCTGCCGACGAGGACCTGGTCGGCTTCATGGCCGAGAACCTCCAGGGCGACGTCCGCCGGATGGAGAGCGCCATCATTGGCCTCAAGGCAAAATCCAGCCTGGGCAACACCCCGCCTAACTTGGCTATGGCCCGCGAGATCGTCTTTGGCCTCATCGGCGGTACGGTCAAGATCACCGGTGAGACCATCCGCGACTTTGTCGGCAAGCAGTTCATGGTCAGCACCGACGACCTGCAGAGCCGCTCGCGCAAGCGCTCCATCGCCTTTCCCCGCCAGGTGGCCATGTACCTGACCCGCAAGTACACCGACAAGTCGCTTGCCGACATCGGCGCCATGTACAACCGCGACCACTCCACCGTGCTCTACGCCATCAAGACCATCACCCTGGACATGTCCCGCCAGCCCTCGACGCGCGAGCAGGTGGAGATGCTCTGCGCCAAGCTGAAACGATAATCCGACCTACCCCTCTCGGGCTCTCGGTTCAGAAGTAGACGCCCTTTATTTCCGCCCCCTCCCGGGTTGCCGGCCGCGCTGCGATGCGGTCGGCGACCCGTTTTGCTTCCTTGACCATGTCGTTGATGCCGATCCCCTGCCAGCCGAAGCCGCAGACATGCAGATCCGAGTGGGCAGCGATCATGGCGTCGCGCCAGGCCAACAGCCCGGTATAGCCCTGCTCCAGTTGCGGAATGCCCGCTTCCGGTCGAAGCACGGCCGCAAAGACCGGCGGCTTGGGCATCTCCATCAGCTGGCGTAGATCCTCATAGGAGCGCCGGATCAACTCCTTATCCGCCAGTTCCAGCCGTTCAGGGTGGCGGCGGCCGCCCACCAGCACCTCAATCAGTTGATGACCCGCCGGCGCTCGGCCGGCAAACATGTGCGAGGAAAAGAGCGCGCCCAGAGCGAACCGCCCCTCCCGCTCCGGGGCGAGATAACCAAAGCCAAAGGGAATACGGGCACTGTCATCGAACCCGAGCAGCACAGAGCAGATGCGGGCCTCGGGGAGGGTCGAGAGCGGTGGCGGCTCGAAGGACAGAGTCCCGGCCAACAGGGCCAGCGCCCGATTGGTCGGCAGGGCCAGCACCAGATGGCGGCAGTTGTATCCGCCCTGGTCGGTCTCGATGCACCAGCCCTGCTCGTCCTTGCACACCCGCTGGACCGCGCATCCATAACGAAGAGCCGCCCCCTCGCCCAACCGGGCGGCCAATCGCTCGGGGAGCATGGTCATGCCCTCGCGGAAGCTGGTCATGGACGGCATGGCCCGCCTCTTCCCTTTCCTGGCTGCGGCCCCATGCCGCATCCGGGCAAGCAGGCCGCGAATCACCGACCCGTGCGCACGCTCCAGCGCCCGCACCCCGGGCATGACCGCGTCGATGCGCAGCCGGTCGATATCGCCGGCATAGGTGCCGGTGAAGACCGCGTCGGCAAAGGGCACCAGAGCGCTCCCGAACCGGTGCGCCACCCACCCGGCCACCGTGGGCTCACCTGCCAGCGGGCTGGTCCACAGGTCGGCCAGGACCCGCAGCTTGGCAGTCCAGGGGACCAGCGGCTGACGAAGAATCTTCAGGGGTGTCTGCGGGATGCACTGCAGGCGGCCGTCCAGGCAGACATAGCGGACAAAGGTGGACAGGGGCGCCATGACCTTGTCCGCCTGGAGCCCGGCCAGCTCGATCAGTTCCCGACTCTCCTCGCAGTTGTCGAGGAAGCCGTGCGGGCCCCATTCCGCCAGATACCCATCCTGACGGTGGCTGCGGATGGCCCCGCCGGGACCGGCAGCCTGTTCGAGGAGAAGCAGCTGATCGTCCGGCCGCTGCCCACGGAGGAAGGTGGCAACGCTTAAACCGGTGATGCCGGCGCCGACCACGCCGACATCATAACGTACTGAATCCATGATATTGTACCGAAAAATTCACGCCCACGGCGCAGGGAATCCGGTCGTCTTGACACGGGTTTGATCGTGCTTACCATGTCGGCCGAAGAAAGAAAAGGGCCTTTGCATCCTCCGGGAAAACCGGAATCCCTTGATATTGTGGCCATTCAAACCCCTATTATCCCCAAGCACATACAGAGGAACCGACCATGACAGAAGCACAGGTTGAAACCCGACAGTTTCAGGCGGAGACCAGAAAGGTCCTGGACATCGTCATCAACTCACTCTACACCGAGCGCGACATCTTTGTGCGCGAACTGGTATCCAACGCCGCCGACGCCTTGGAGAAATTCCGCCACCAGAGCCTGATCGAGAAGGTAGAGTTCGACGCCCACGTGCCGCTTGAGATCGTCATCGACTGCGATGACAAGAAGCACACCCTGACCATCACTGACACCGGCATCGGCATGACCCGGGAGGAGTTGGAAACCAACCTGGGCACCATCGCCCATAGCGGCTCGCAGCACTTCTTCGAGCAACTGGCCGAGGCGGCGAAAAAGGACGTCAACCTCATCGGCCAGTTCGGCGTTGGCTTCTACTCGGTGTTCATGGCTGCCAAGCAGGTACGGGTCCAGACCCGTTCCTGGACCGGCGGCGACGGCTGGGAATGGGCCTCGGACGGCGGCGGCGCCTATACCATTGCCCCCTGCTCCGGTCTCCATCGCGGCACCAAAATCATCATCGAACTCAAAGACGACGCCCACACCTACGCCACCAAGTTCACCATCGAGCGGATCATCCAGCAGTACTCCACCTTTGTCCCCTTCCCGGTCAAGGTCGAGGGCAAGAAGGTCAACACCGTCCAGGCCATCTGGAGCAGGTCCAAGGGCGAGATCACCGAGGAGGAGTACACCGAGTTCTACAAGTTCATTGCCACCGCCGTGGATGAGCCCCTGTACCGGCTGCACTTTTCCGCCGACGCACCGCTGGCCATCAACGCCCTGGTCTATGTGCCCAGGGAGAACTTCGAGGTTCTCGGCATGGGCCGGATGCAGCCCGGGGTCAACCTCTACTGCCAGAAGGTGCTGATCGACCAGCACAGCGAGAGCATCCTCCCTGAATGGCTGCGCTTTCTCAAGGGTGTGGTCGATTCCGAGGATCTGCCGCTGAACATCTCCCGCCAATCGCTGCAGGACAACGCGCTGGTGGTCAAGCTGCGCAAGGTGCTGACCAAGCGGGTGATCAAGTTCCTGGCCGAAGAAGCGGAACGCGACAGCGGGAAATACCTCGAGTTCTGGAAGACCTTTGGCATCTTCCTCAAGGAGGGCGTGACCTCGGACTTCGAGCATCGCGCCGAACTGGCCAAACTCCTGCGCTTTGAGAGTTCTGTCAGCGAGCCGGGGCAGATGATCTCGCTGGACGAGTATGTCGGCCGGATGCGGGAAGGACAGGACAAGATTTACTACATCAACGGCCCGAGCCGGGCTGCAGTGGAGTACGGCCCCTACGTGGAGATGTTTCGCAAGCGCGGGGTGGAAATTTTTTATACACTTGAACCCATTGATGATTTTGTCCTCAACCATCTCGGCGAGTACGAGGGCAAGAAGCTGGTTTCCGCCGACCGGGCTGACCTGGCCCTGCCCGAGTCGGCCCAGACCGCAACCGACGCCGAGACAGACACGGACAGCGGCGCACCGCTCGAGAAAGACGTGGTGGACAAACTCTGCGCCTTCATGAAGGAGATCCTCGGCGAACGGGTCCAGGAGGTCAAGGCCTCCAGCCGCCTGGTGGACAGCCCGGCCATGATTGTCAATGTGGACGGCTACATGACCTCCTCGATGGAGCGAATCCTCAAGGCATCCGGCCAGACCGAGACCTTCGGCATGGGCATGAAGAAGGACATGGAGATCAACGCCGCCAGCCCCCTGATTAAAAAACTCGCGACCCTGCGCGAGGACGACGCCGCCTTTGCCGCCGACCTGGTCGAGCAGATGTACGACAACGCCATGATCCAGGCCGGGCTGCTGGTCAACCCCATGGATATGGTGCGGCGCAACTACCGCATCCTCGAGCGGGCTGCCGGCGGCGCCTGATCCGGGCGTGCCGCCCATCCCCCCTCGCATGGCCATTCGCAGAAGTCGGGTTTGGGCGGTTTTCACCCTATTCTGTTGACATCAGGAGTCTGACCTTGAAAAAAGGTTGTGTTCGCGATATAGGAACACAACCTTTTTTTGTGCGAAGTGTTCCCGGAGGGGAGTTCATGCGGCAAGCCCTGTTTGTGCTTTGTATCTTGCTCTTTCTGCTTGGTGGTTGCCATTCCAAGCAGGTGCGGCATCTGGCCTCCGACGCCGCCCTGATCAAGCCGGGACAGACGACCATGGCTGAGGTGCGCAAATACCTGGGCGAACCCAACGGCCGGCGGGACGTTTCCGCCGGCGTTGTGGAAATCGTCTATTACGAGGAACGACCTGGTTTTCTCGGCACCATGCCGGTGCTCGGATCCCTGGCCGGTACCGACGGCTACGAGATGATCGTCATCACCCTGCAGAATGATCTGGTCACCGAGTGTGAATTCAGGACCTTCAACAAGAACGACCGCAAATGGGTCGAGGATTTCACCTGGGAAGAGGTCAAGTGAGCGAGCCCTCGACATTTGAAATCAACCGGGAACGGATGATCGAAGAGCAGCTGGTCAGCCGGGGCATCCATGACCAGCGGGTGCTGGAGGCCATGCGCCAGGTGCCCAGGCACTTGTTTGTCGAGGATGCGATGCAGGCCCATGCCTACGGCGACTTTCCTCTGCCCATTGGCAGCGGCCAGACCATCTCCCAACCCTACATCGTCGCCCTGATGACCCAGGAACTGCTGCTCCAGGGCTCGGAAAAGGTACTGGAGATAGGCACCGGCTCGGGCTACCAGGCGGCAATCCTGTCGCGGCTCTGCCAGCGGGTGTTCACCGTAGAGCGTATCGATTCGCTGGTGGGTCGGGCCCGCAAGGTGTTCGACCGGCTCCGCTACCACAACATCGTCTCACGCATCGATGACGGCACTGAAGGCTGGCCTTCGGAAGCGCCCTTTGACGGCATCCTGGTCACTGCTGGCGGACCGCGCATCCCCGATCCACTGCTGGCCCAGCTGGCCGACCCGGGCCGGATGATCATTCCAGTGGGTGACCAGGGGGTGCAGGAACTGCAGCTGGTGGAAAAGCGGGATGGCGGCATCACCGTGCAGACCATCGAGCAGGTCCGGTTCGTCGATCTGATCGGCGCCTACGGCTGGCCGAACTGACCGCGGCCCGACATCGCCCCGGCGCGATCCGGGTTTGCTCTGGTTTCCCCGGCTGTCTTCCTTTTGTTTCCCATGCTGTCGCCTTCGATGCCCAGCGTCGACCTGGCCCCTGTCCCGTTTACTTCGCGACGCCCTTTCTTCCCTGTCTCCGCCTGCCGCGTGTGGCGATCCAGAGTGAGGCGCTCCCCGGTGACAATGTTTCTCTCAACGGTGGAAATGCATGTCCTACTACAACAGTGAGGCGCTCCTTGACCTGCTTGTCCAGGAACGGCTGCTGACCAACGAGCAGCGCCAGTTCGTCGTCCTGCACAAGGGCAAGGTGCGGCAGAAACTGCTCCGCCAGACCGGCACCCGCCGATCCGACGACGACTCGCGCCAGGACCCCCGGTTCCCCGACCTGGTGGACATCATCACCGGGATGCAGCTGACCACAGGGCCCAAGAAAGTACCGCTCACGGAGGAGATGGTCGTCCAGGCCGTCTGCCGCCACTTCAATATCCCCTTCAAGAAGCTCGACCCGCTCGATCTGGAGATTGAGATCGTCACCAAGACGATCCCCCGGTCCTTTGCCGTCAACCATCTGATCCTGCCCTTCAATCAGAGCGACGGCGTGCTCGAGGTGGCCACCTATTTCCCGGACAACCAGCACGCCCTGGAAGACATCGAACGGGCCAACCAGTTGACCGTCCGCCCCTGCCTGTCGACTAAGGCCGACATCCGCAAGATCCTGGCCGAGTTTTTCGGCTTCCAGCGCTCAATCACCGCCGCCGAATCACATTTCGGCGCCTCCGGCCCGAGCGCGCCCATCGACATCGGCAACCTGGAACAGTACGTTCGCCTGTCCTCGGCCAAGGAGCTGAGCTCCACCGACCAGCATATCAAGGCCGCGGTCAACCATCTGTTCAGCTACGCTCTGGAGCAGCGGGCCAGCGACATCCACATCGAACCCAAGCGCGACGTATGCATGGTCCGCTACCGCATCGACGGCATCCTCCATACTATCTACAAGCTGCCCAAGGCGGTTCATTCGGCCATCACCTCCCGCATCAAATCCCTGGCGCGGCTGGATATCGCTGAAAAACGCCGTCCCCAGGACGGTCGCATCAAAATCGGCCGGCAGGAGGAAGGCCGCGAGGCCGAAATCCGCGTCTCCACGGTGCCCGTGGCCTTCGGCGAGAAGACGGTCATGCGCATCCTCAACCCGGAGGTGATGTTTCAGCGCCTGGACGACCTCGGTTTCTCCCGACGCGACCGGGTGGTGTACAACAGCTTCATGACGGCCTCCCATGGCATCGTCCTGGTGACTGGCCCCACCGGCAGCGGTAAGTCGACCACCCTCTATTCGACCCTCAAGCAGATCGCCACCCCGGAAAAGAACATCGTCACTGTCGAGGACCCGGTGGAAATGGTGTACGATGAATTTAACCAGATCGCGGTGCAGTCGCAGATCGACGTCACCTTCTCCACCATCCTGCGCAACATCCTCCGCCAGGACCCTGACATCATCATGATCGGCGAGATCCGTGACCTGGAAACCGCCACCCATGCCGTCCAGGCCGCGCTCACCGGACATCTGGTCTTCTCCACTTTGCACACCAACGACGCTGTCTCGACCATCGTCCGTCTGCAGGATCTTGGGCTCGAGCCCTTCCTCATCGCCTCGACCCTGCTCGGCGCCCTGGCCCAGCGACTGGTCCGGCGGGTCTGCCCCCACTGCGCCGAGCCCTACACCATCGATGCGGCCTCTCTGGTCAAGCTCGGTTTTCCGATAAGCGGTCGCGAGACTGTGGAGCTGAAACGGGGCAAGGGCTGCCTGCAGTGCCGCAACACCGGGTTTCTCGGGCGCCTGGGCATCTTTGAAATTTTTCCCATGTCTGAGCAGATCAAAAAACTGATCGTGGCCCGGGCGCACGACGCGGAGTTACGGCAGGTGGCCGTGCGCGAGGGCATGACCACACTCCGCGAGGATGCCTGGCGCAAGGTGCAGGCTGGCCTGACCACAGTGGAAGAGGCAGTCCGGGTGACCGGGGAGAGTTGAACATGAGCGGAAAACAGACCACGGGGCAGAAGATCGTCAGTAAAAACAAGAAGGCCTTCCACGACTACCACATCGACCAGACTCTGGAGGCGGGGATGGTGCTCAGCGGCCCGGAGGTGAAATCCCTGCGCGCTGGCAAGGCCAACCTGCGTGACGGCTATGCCCAGCTCAAAGACGGCCAGGTCTATCTCTACAACGTGCACATCTCGCCCTACTCCTTTGCCACCCACATCAACCAGGAGCCGCTCAGGGTGCGCAAGTTGCTGCTGCACCGCCGCGAGATCAGGAAGCTCATCGGTAAGCTGCACGAGAAAGGCGTTGCGCTTATACCGCTCAAGATATACTTTATTAGTAATGGTAAGGCCAAGGTGGAACTAGCCTTGGCCCGCGGCAAGAAACTCTACGACAAACGGGTCGCGCTCAAGGAAAAGGAATCAAACCGCGAGATGGAACGCAGCATGCGGCGCGATGACTGACAGGCACAGCGACCTCTTTCAATACGCAAGAAACGACAAGCAAGGGGGCGAAACGGATTCGACGGGGATATTGAAGCTTGATGTTGCATGCCGAGTTTCTGTCAGCTCGTAAAAATGGCGGAATTAAATATAATCGCAGACGATTATAACTACGCACTGGCAGCGTAAGCTGCTGTGCCGTTCCACCGGCCTTCGCCCATAGGGCCGGATTCGGGGCGTCGACTCCATGGGCTGGTTGTTCGCGCATGTCTGGGGCGCGAACAATGAGACTTTCCAGGCTGGCCTCCGAGTATCCCTGTTCCGGGTGAGAGACGGAGGCGAGAAACCAATCCCGGAACTACGCATGTAGAGACACGAGGGGAGAATTTTCGGACCCGGGTTCAACTCCCGGCGCCTCCACCATTCACATTAACGGCAAGTGATTTTCTTTATAAAGACAATCACTTGCCGTTTTTCTTTTTATCGACGTTCGACTAAAGTGTCGAATGGCACATCAAGTGGTCCATCCGTGGTCCATACACTCTTAAAATAATCCTAGCATGTATCTGAAACGCCTGGTTATGTGGTCATTTTGGTTACCACTTTTAAGTGGTATCTCTTGTCCGGATTTACTGCAAACCAGTCACCCTCGTCCGGTGCAGGGAAACCAGGGAAGAAAATCGTTTCTCTGGTCGGGTTGTTGGGAAGCGGTTGTGCAAGATGACTTTTTCGTTTAATATCAAATACTTATAAGGGGCGCTGGCTTTGAGATTATTTTGTGGTAGGTCGGCGTTCCCGCCGATTTTGCCGGTCTAAGAG
>CAZFPV010000021.1:12625-13512 GCA_964521155.1 uncultured Desulfobulbus sp.
AGCAAGTGCGTTGCAGCGTCGAACGCTCGTCTGGGGAAATCGAAACGGCCAATCGGGAAATCCGCTTGATTTTTCCTTTCCGATTTTTTTATTTTAGGATGTGTAGTGAAAATAAAATAAAGATAATCCTTATTTTAGGTTCGAGGCAAGCAGGATGAAGCGAGAACTCCAAGGCAGATACGTGACCATATCGACGGTGGGTGAGAAGGCCCAGGCCTTCGTGCCTGCGCCGCTGCCGCCGCGTCCGCCCATCGACTGGACCCCGGAGCTGCGCAGCAAGTTCGACCAGGCATTACTGTCGCTTGGACGCCTGGACAGCGTCTCGACCTTGCTGCCGGACACCTCGCTGTTCCTCTACATGTACGTCCGTAAGGAAGCGGTACTCTCCTCCATGATCGAGGGAACCCTGTCTTCCCTGTCCGATCTGCTGCTGTTCGAGCTGGATCAGGAGCCCGGCGTGCCGCTGGATGACGTGCGGGAGGTCAGCAACTATGTTGAGGCCCTCGACCATGGCTTGCGTCTGCTGGAGGAAGGGCTGCCGCTGTCGCTGCGGCTGTTCCGCGAGATCCATGGTGTGTTGCTGACCAAGGGTCGTGGCAGCAATCAGACCCCGGGAGAGTTTCGGCGCAGCCAGAACTGGATCGGCGGCACCCGGCCGGGCAACGCGACCTTCGTTCCGCCTCCGGCCGAAGAGGTACTGGAGTGCATGAGCAAGCTGGAGATCTTCCTCCATGACCAGCCGGAGCCGACCCCAGTGCTGCTCAAGGCGGCGCTGGCCCATGTGCAGTTCGAGACGATCCACCCATTTTTGGACGGTAACGGCCGTTTGGGGCGTCTGCTGATCGCGCTGCTGTTATGCGAGCAGAAGGTGCTGCGGGAGCCGATGC
>CAZFPV010000022.1:0-12738 GCA_964521155.1 uncultured Desulfobulbus sp.
ATTGTCGACCCTGGGTTCAGCCTCCTGGAGCGATCCGGCCTTTTTGCCGTATTCCATGAGGAAACTCCGCTGGCTGTAGGTTGCCGGGCGGGCGTTGCGACCCTTCATGGTCGCTTCCGCACCCTTGAAATCAAAGCCGCGGCGCAGCAGGTAGGCAGCGATGAAGGTGCCGGTGCGGCCATGGCCCATGCGGCAGTGTACCAGCACCTTTTTCCCCAGGTAGATGGCCTCGTCCAGCCAGTCCAGGGCCCGCTCCATGGCCTCCAGGTCCGGGGCGTGCTCGTCGGCCACCGGCAGGTAGTAGACCTCGAAGCCCGAGGTCTCCTCGATCTGGTGCAGGTCGCAGAACTCGCCGCAGAGATTGACGATGGCGTCGATCCCCTGTTTGCGAATCGAATCCAGGTCCTCGTAGGACATGGGGGCGTGGCCGGTGGCCAGATGCTCGGTGATCCAGTGGAGTTGATGCATGGTCTATTCTTTCCCGGTGGATATGGCTGTCAAACCGGCCTCGTCTGACCGGTCGGGGCGGATGAAGCGGCCAGCGCCCCGGAAAAACTGTGCCACCAGCGGCTCGACGTCGTCCTCGTCCTGGAGAGTCAGGTCGAGCAGCTTGGTGGCCCCGAGCAGGCGGCCGACATCGGCGAGCAGGGTGTCCATTTCGCCTGCTGCTATGGCCTCCAGGCGGGCGTCGAGCAGGTCGGCGCGGATGGTCGCCTCGAACCCGAGGCGACCGAGGATGGCCCGCAACAGCAGCAGCCGCAGGGCGCGACCCCGGTCGTCGCCGCCCCCACCGGCAAAACGCAGCCGGCAATGGTTGGCCCGTCCCTCCTGGCCGGCCAGGCAGTCCACCAGGGTGAAATGGTAGCCAAAGCGCATGTTGAGGTTGCAGTACTCGCCGCTGATCAGGGCAAAGGAGGCATATTCCCTGGCGCCGCCGCTGGCCACGCCGCCGGACAGGGCCACGTCGGAAAACCCTTTCCAGTCGAAGTGGAGGTGAGATTGCCAATCCACCTCAGGGTGGCTGAGGCCGCGCCAGAGGGCGAGAAAGGGCCGCGAGGTCACCTGCTCCGGGGCGACATCCTCCCCTGCCCTGGCGGCCTCGGCAATGCCGCCGCCAAGATCGAGCAGGTAGATGTCCAGGGGCAGGCCGGCGGCCAGCTTGCGGCTGCGCGAGGACGCGCCGGCGGCCAGCCCGCCCAGGCCGAACATGGTCCGCATTGCCTGCTCGTGGGCGTAGCGGATGATGTCGTGTAGTGAGCGGCAGTTGTACGGCCGAAACCCATCATCCTCGGGATCGGTGAGGCGCAGGGGCGTGACCAGGGTCAACAGGTCGCGCAGCCGCCGGGTGAACGGCCGGTCGGCGACCGCAGGCGGTTGCTGCCAATCCGGTAACTGGCCAGCATATACCGAGCCGGTCCGGGCATCGACAATCACCGCCGCGCCCTGCGGCAGCAACCGCAGGGCCTGCGCGGCCTCGACCAGCAACACCCTGCCGAACTCGCGGCAGACCGTGGCAAAATGACCAGTCACCGCCCCGTGCTCACAGACCACGCCAGCGAGCCGGTCGATGTGGCGTACCAGCGACGGCGGAATCAGACCGGTGACCAGCACCGCGCCCTGGGGGATGGCCTCCGGAGCCAGCGGATCATAGTGGTGGACAATACCCGCGCACAGGGTTCCTGAAGCCCTTCTGGCCCCGGACAGCAACGGCTCGCCGGAGGGATGGAAATCGGCGGCTTCCGCCGGGGATAAGGGGGCAATCTCTTGCCGCAGGGGCCGGCACTGGAGGAGCAACAGTTCGCCGCCGTTGTCCAGGGCCCACTCAATATCCTGGGGCCCGCCGAACAAGTTCTCCAGTTCGCGGCCGATCGCGGCCAGCCGCACCGCCTGGTCCACAGCCAGGGACAGCGGCCGGTTCGCCGCCGGTTCGCAGTCCTCCTCCCGCACCAGACCATGGCGCAGCACCAGCTGCTGCCTCTGGGATCCCGCGATCACCTCAACCGGCTGATTGGAGTCTCCCGTAAAAGCATACACATCCGGCGAAACCTCGCCGCCCACCAGAGGCAAGCCAAGACCGGCGATGCTCTGGACGAGGAGACGGCCGGAACCTGCAGTGGGATCCTGGGTGTAGACCACGCCCGAGGCCGTGGCATCGACCATGGCCAGCACCAGCACCGCCATGGCCGCCTCCTCGTCGCTCAGCCCCGCATGGATGCGGTACAGGAGCGCCTCGGGGGTGTACTTGGAGGCCACTACCTCGAGGTAGCTGGTCAACAGCGTCTGCCTTGCGGCGCCCAGCACCGAGTGGTACTGGCCGGCAAAGCTGTGCTCGCCGTCCTCGTGCAGGGCCGAACTGCGCACCGCCACCAGCGGGGCCGGACCACCCGCAGCCAGCCGGTCGTACTGCGCCAGGATGGCCTCGGCAACCGCGTCCGGGATCTCCATGCGGCGCACCAGGGCCATCAGGGCCAGGGAAGTCTCGCGCAAGCTGGCCTCCGAGGCCGGATCGATCCCGGCCAGAAGCAGGTCCAAAGCCGGGCGGAGATGATTGTGCTCGACCAGAACGGCAAAGGTGTTGGCAGTGATGGTGAAGCCGGGCGGAACCTTGACCTTGCCCTCCAGACGCAGCCGCAGCAGGTTGTGGCTCTTGGCGCCGATCTGCGCGGCCTCAATCAACTCGTCATGGCCGACCGCAAAGGGCGGGATAAGGAACCGCTCGGGCGGCTCGAGCCGCAGGCGAAGATAGAACTCGTACTTCTTGAAGTACTCGCCCAGATCGCCGGCCTGGCCGGGGTGCATCTGCGCAAGCTGGCTGACCATGCCGCCGACCGCCTCGGCCAGACGGCCGCCGCGGCGACGGGTGCGGGCGAAATCCTCCAGGCCGCCGTCGTGCAGCAGTTCCTCGAACTCCGCCATCAGTTCGTGGCTCTTCAGATCATGCGCCAGCAGGATTTTGAAGGCCTCAAAGGTCTTTCGCAGCGCCTGGTCCGGGGCCAGCAGCCGGCGGGACCAGTGTTTAAAAAGGGCAGCGGCACGCATGCTACTGCCCGGAATCCTTCCGGAAATGGTCATAGCCCTGAAAGGACACGGAAACAACCTCTTCGCCGCCGTCGGGCCGACGCTTGATGAGACTGACGCCCTCGCTGGCATTGATGCGGCCAACCGGAGTGAGCGCAAGCCCCAGATCTCGGCCCAGCTGGCCGAGCCTTTCCTCGGCCGCCGGATCGGCAGTGAACAAGAGCTCGAAATCCTCGCCGCCGGCAATGGCCCAGGCCACAGGATCTGCCCCGGCCAGCCGCGCCGCCTCGGCAAGCGACGCCGGGCCGGGCAGGCAGGCGGCCTCGATCCGCGCGCCCACTCCCGACTGGGCGCAGAGGTGGGCCAGATCGGTGGCCAGCCCGTCGGAGCAATCCATCATCGCGTGCGCCAGTTCTTCCCTAGCCAACCGCCGCCCCAGGTCCACCCGGGCGGTCGGGTTCCAGTGCCGCTCTCGGAATCGGTCAAATTCGCGATTGTCCGGGGCCAGGTTGGCGCTCAGCAGAGCAAGCCCTGCCGCGGCCCAGCCCAGTTCGCCGCTGACCCAGACCGTGTCGCCGGGTCTGGCGCCGCTGCGGTACAGCACCCGGCCCGCCGCTGCCTCGCCGATCAGCGTTAGACTGAAGTTGAACCCTGCGGGACTGGCCACGGTGTCGCCGCCGATGATGGTGCAGCCATACTCGCGGCAGGCCTCGGCCATGCCCCGGCTGAAGGCGGTGAACCAATCCTGGTCGAAATCGGGCGGCAGGCCCGCAGAGAACAGGACAAAGACCGGGGTTCCGCCCATGGCGGCGATGTCACTGACATTGACCGAAACCGCCTTGCGGCCGAGCTTGTCCGGAGGATGGAAGCGGCGGTCAAAGTGCACGGATTCGATCAGGGTGTCCATGGTCAGCAGCCAGACGCTCGCCTCGTTGCGGACAATGACGGCACAGTCATCGCCGATCCCCTTGAGCAGGCGGGCGTCGGCCGGGCCGGCCAGGGCGGCGATATGGTCGATGATCTGGCGTTCGTTCACGGCTGTTCGAACTCCTGGGGGTAAGTGTTGGGGAGGGTTCGTTCGAGATATCCGCGGACCCGGTCGCTGTCCTCGCAGCGCAGCACCCGCGCGCCCAGTTGCCGCAGCATGCCGGTGTCGGAATGCCTGAGCAGCCGCTTGATACGCGGGATCACGGCCGGCCGCATGGACAGTTCGTCCACGCCAAGGCCTAGCAACACTGGCGCGCACATGACGTCTCCGGCCATCTCGCCGCAGACCGAAACCGGGATGTCGCGGCCGTGGCCGGCCTCCACGGTCTGGGCTATCATCCGCAGCACCGCCGGATGAAAAGGGTCGTAGAGGTGGGCCACATACTGGTTGCCCCGGTCGATGGCCAGGGTGTACTGGATCAGGTCGTTGGTGCCGATGGCGAAGAAATCCACCTCCGCCGCGAGCACGTCGGCCATGATTACAGCGCTCGGCACCTCGATCATGATCCCCAGCTCCACATCCCGGGCGTGCGGCAGCCCCTCAGCGGTGAGTTGGGACAGCACCTGGGCGATGAGCTCCCTGGCTTGGCGCAGTTCGGAAATGGAGCTCACCAGCGGCAGCAGGATGCGCAACCGGCCGTGGACCGAGGCCCGGTACAGGGCCCGCAGCTGGGTGATGAAGAGGTCGGTCTCGTGCAGGGAAAAACGGATCGAGCGCAGGCCCAGCGCCGGGTTGCGCTCCCGGTCGATCCAGGCCATGCCGCCGGGAAAATAGGAGAAAAACTTGTCGCCGCCAACGTCCAGGGTGCGGACGGTCACCGGGTGGGGGGCCATGGTTTCCAGCAGTCTGCGGTAGGTGGCATACAGCTGGTCCTCCCCGGGCGGTCTGCGGCTGTGGAAATAATCGAATTCGCTGCGAAACAGGCCGATGCCTTCGCTGCCGTGGCGGAGCACGCCCGGCAGTTCGTCAAGCATCTCGATGTTGGCGCTCAGCCGGACGGTGTAGCCATCCAGGGTTTCCGAGGCCAGGTGGATGTAGCGATCGAGTTCCGCGGCCCGGTCCCGGCGGCGGCGCTCCTCCTCCCGGCAGCGGCTGACCGCCTCGGGCGCTGGATTGAGGACGATGTGGCCGCTGGCGCCGTCGAGGATGATCTCGTCGCCGCTGGCCAGGATCGAGGTGGCATGCTCGATGCCGACCACGGCCGGAATGCCCAGCGAGCGGGCGACGATGGCCGTGTGCGAGGTGGCGCCGCCCCGCTCGGTGATGAATCCGAGGGCGGCGCCGGCATGCATGCGCATCGCGTCCTCGGGGGAAAAATCGTTGGCCACGACCACCACTGGGCCGTCGGCGGTCAGGATCTGCTCCCCCTCGCGGCCAGCCAGATGGCCAAAGACCCGGTCAGCCACGTGGCGGATGTCGGCGTAACGCTCGCGCAGGTAGGGGTCGTCGATACGCTCGAACCGTTCCCGGATCTCGTTGAGGGCCTGCGCCAGAGCCCACTCGGCGTTGACATTCTTCTGCCGGATGAGCGCCACCGTGCGCTCATGGATCATCTTGTCCTTGAGCATCAGCAGGTGCGAGTCAATGATCGACAGCGCGTCGGCCAAATGCGCGGCCAGTTGTTCCTTGAGTTCGACCAGTTCCTTGCCGGCGGCGACCATGGCAAGAATGAAGCGTTCCACCTCGCGCTCGATATGTTCAGGCGGCAAATGGCGCCAGCCGGCCCGCCGGGTCCGCCGCTTAAGCACCACCACCGGGGCGACGACGATCCCGGAACTTACGCCAATGCCCTGGAGGGTACGCGACTCCCGGCCGTCTTTGCTGTTCTTGTCGCTCATCTCAGCCATCATCCTGCTCCATGAGCACCTTCCGCGCCACCGCCAGGGCCACCCCGGCCTGTTCGCCCTCCGCCTGGAGGGTGATTGCGGTCCCCTGGACCAGGGCCAGGGCGAGAACGTCGAGGATTGAGGCGCAATCCACCGTCTCCGTATCCCGGGTCAAAGTCAGGCAAACCTGATGGTCAGCCGCGATCTCGGCCAGCCGGGTGGCCACCCGGCCATGCACGCCCCTGGTATTGCCGACAATCACGGTCGTCTCAAGCCGGTTCATTTGACGATCCGCAGGGGCGATTTGTTCCCCTTGTCTCTGTTCGGGGCTTCGACCGGCGGCGGCGCTGCCGGCGCGGCCAGGTGCACTGCTTTGATGAACCGGCCCTCGCCGCCCATGGTGAACGGTTCCCTGCCGGTGAACTGGGGTTCGCGCAGGGTCCAGACCACGGTCTGCGGGGGCACGGTGAGGATGTGCAGGGTCACATGCCACCACTCTTCCTTGCGGGTCTGGTCGCGGACGATATCACCCACCTGGGCGTAGACCAGCATCCGCGGCTCCTTGGCGGCGATCAGCACCAGGTCGCCGGTGACGGTCTCGTCCTTGAACGGCATGATTTGTTTGAGTTCAGCGGCCAGTTTTTCCATGGGGAACGGATCGGCTAAAGGGATTGGGGCGTCCGGCCGAGCTGCGGTAAGGCGTTGAACGCCGAACCGTGCCTCCAGCGACGATTTGGGTATACCACAATTTCAGCGGCAAACGCAATCGATCCCGGTGGCCGCCCGATCGGGTTCAGGATGGATCGGCCTCGACCGGGGTCGCCGCTGCTCGGGCCGCACCCTCGTCAAGGTACTGCCTGAGCAGCGCCAGCACCGTCTTGCCGTCGATGGGTTTGGCCACGTAATCATCCATACCTGCGTCCAGACATTGCTGCCGGTCGCCGCTCATGGCGTGTGCGGTCATGGCGATCACCGGGATGTGCTCGCCCTCCTGCTCCGCCTCGCGGATGCGGCCCACCGCCTCGTAGCCATCCATGAACGGCATCTGGATGTCCATGAGGATCAGGTCGAAAACGCCGCCGCGCCAGGCATCCACCGCGGCCCGCCCGTTCTCGACCACGGTGACGTGGAAGCCGGCCTCCTTGAGCAGGGTGCGGATCAAAAATGTATTGATGTACTCGTCCTCGGCCACGAGAATGCGGGCACCCTGGCCCTGATTGCGGTCGAGATCATCGGTCAGGAGGGCCTCGGTCCGGTGTTCGGCAGTGGGATTGTCCGGCTCCGGGTTGATGAAATTCACGGTGAACCGGAAGCGGGAGCCGTGTCCGGGCTCGCTCTCGAGCCAGAGCCGGCCGCCCATGAGTTCCACCAGCCCCCGGGAAATGGACAGGCCAAGGCCGGTGCCGCCGAACCGGCGGGTGTGGGAACTGTCGGCCTGGGAAAAGGACTCGAAGACTTTGCCCTGGACCTCCGGGGCAATGCCGATGCCGGTGTCGGCCACCTCGAAGAGCAATTTGGCGTCCATGGGGCCATCGCTCGCCAGCCGGACCTGAATGGCGATGTGACCCTTCCTGGTGAACTTGAGGCTATTGTCGATCAGGTTGGTCAGCACCTGCATCAGCTTGGTCTGATCGCCCACCACCACCTTGGGCACGGCCGCGTCGACGGTCAATCGCAGCTGCAGGTCCTTGCGCTGGGCCGTGGGTTCCATCGGCCGGATGACCTCATCAAGCATCGGCCGCAGGGCAAAAGGCCGCCGTTCGAGTTCGAAGCGGCCGGCCTCCAGCTTGGAGAAGTCAAGAATGTCATTAATAATGGTCATCAGGCGGATGGACGAGCGGTGAATTAATTCCAGCCGCTCGCGCTGGCCGCCGGTGAGGTCTTCCAGCAACAGCAGGTTGGACAGGCCGATGATGCCGTTCATCGGGGTGCGAATCTCATGGCTCATATTGGCGAGAAACTCGCCCTTGGCCACGCTCGCCGCCTCGGCCGCCTCCCTGGCCGCCTTCAGTTCGCGCTCCGCGGTCTTCCACTTCGAGATGTCCTCAATCACCCAGACCGTGCCCCGGGCCAGATTGGCTGGATCAATGGCCTTGCCGCTCAAGGTGCAGGGGATAATCGCGTCGTCCTTCCTGCGCATGAGATATTCCACCTGCTGGACGTCGGAATCGATGAGGAGGCGGAGATTGCGCTCGATGAATACCCGGAAGGCGTGCCGTCCCTGAAAAAACAGCCGGATATCGAGGCCGAGGATTTCCTCGCCGCCATAGCCGAACATCTCGGCCATGCGCAGGTTGGCATTGACGATGTGGCCGTCGCGCACCAGCACAATGCCCACCAGGCTGGTGCGGAAGATGGTTTCCAGTTCGCGCACCGATGCCAGGCGGGCGACCTCGGCCCGGTCGCTGGCCTCGCGACCGGCCCGAACCTCGCAGGCCAGTTGCGCCGTCTTGCTGGTGTGGAAGGCGATCACGGCGAACAGTACTCCCAGGCCGATTGCCATGCTGCCGAGCACCATCACTGTGGTCCAGGGAAAGGGAACGGGCACAAGCGTCGCCAGTTGCCAGCCCTCAATCAGGACTGGCTGGATGTCTACGGATATGCGCGTGTTGTCCAGGCGCAGAATTCCGCGATCCAGAAGAAAGGGCAGCGGCGTCAACGGGTGGTCGCTGAACTGCCTGCTGCTCCTGAGCTCCTGCAGCCGGGTTTCGGCGATGGGCCTGGCGCTGCGGAACAGCCATTCGCCCCTGGTGGCGGCAAAGATGATGCCGTCTGGTGAAAGCAGCACGATTTCCATGTTCGCCGTCTTGGCCGAGAAATAGGCGTCGATGACGTCGCTGCGGGTCTTGATGACCACCACGCCGGCCGGCTGCGGTCTGCCGTCGGCATACACCGGGGCACTGAAATAGATGCCCTTGCGTCCGGTGGTAACGCCGATCGCCGGGAACAGGTAGGGCGCACCGGCCATGGCCCGGGTAAAATACGGCCTGAACGGATACCGGTTGCCGGTCAGGCTCTCGTCCTCGGGCGTCGAGGAACTGCCAACCACATGGCCCTTGTCGTCAAGAACATAGACCAGGGCAATGTCCAGGGTTCGCTGGATCGCATTGAGCGTCCGCAGCAGGGCGGGATTGTCGATGGCGGTGCGGCCGGCGCAGACTTCGGCTATCTCTTCCAGTTTGGAGATTTCCACGGCGGAATGGCTGAAGCTGCGGACGATGAAGGAGTCGATCTCCCTGGCCAGGGTGGTGGTGATGGGCTGCTGCTGCCCGCGGCCCAGGCGCACGGCAGCCTGGTCGGCGCCGAAGATGATGAGGATCAGGGCGGCCAGGGTCAGGACAACAATCCACGACAGGGTGGCGCGCAGGCTGCGGGACCCGGTCGCTCCTTCACCGGGGGGCAGGACTGCCTTGTGAATGGTCTCTTCCGCGTGCATGCTCAGGTGTCGCTGTTGTTCTTCCCCAGGCAAAACCGCTCATCGGCAGCACCAGTACGGATGGGCCGGGGAGGTGACTTTATTGCGTCCAATGGCCAGAAGATACTCGGCAATTGCCCAAGAATCGACGGAAAAAGCGGAGTTCTGCCCCTCGGCCCCGCCAGGGCGGCCCCTGTCCGGTCAGGCCTGGCCCCGCGATCAAACGGCGTCTGTCTTTCTTTCTTGTATGTTTCTTCAATTGAAGCATTGCCTAAACCGTCATTTCACGACATACTATTTACAGTGGCCTTTTTTCCATCGGCTGGAGGCCGCCACGCGACATCAAGCCCCGATGTCTTCTTGTCGTCATCGCGGGCTTCTCCTTCATTGCGGGCAAAATCATCTGTCCCACAGCACCCGTCACGGTCCCCGCAGCAGATGAACAGCAACCTTCTCCCCTCTCGCCCTGTCTCTGCCGCGACCAAGATCGCCCTGCTGTATCTCGCCCTCTCCCTGCTCTGGATCACCTGTTCCGACCGTCTCATCCTCTTCCTGTTCTCGGATGCCGACCTGCTGACCCATGCCCAGACATCCAAGGGTTATTTTTTTGTCACCACCACCGCCATCCTCCTCTTTTATCTGCTTAAGCGGGAGATCAACCGGCACCAACAGACCAACCTGGCCCTCCGAGCCAGCGAAAACTATCTCAGCAGCATCTTCCGCGCCGCCCCGACAGGCATCGGCGTGACCTGCAACCGGATCCTCCTTGACGTCAACGACCGCATCTGCGCCATGACCGGGTACGACCGGGAAGAACTGATCGATCACGACGCCCGCATCCTCTACCCGAGCCAAGAGGAATACGAGCGGGTCGGAGCCGAAAAATACCGCCAGATCACAGCGCAGGGCACCGGGACCGTGGAAACCAGGTGGATGTGCAAGGACCGCCGGATCATTGACGTCCTGCTCAGTTCCACCCCCATGGACCCGGACAATCTGGCTGCCGGCGTCACCTTCACCGCCCTCGACATCACCGAGGCCAAGCGGGCCGAGACCGTGCTCCGGAACAGCGAGGAACGCTACCGGGGCCTGGTCGATCTGGCGGTGGACGGCATCCTCCTCGGCAGCCCCGAGGGAGTGGTCACCGAGGCCAATCAGCAGTTCTGCGCCATGACCGGCCTGGACCGGAGCCAATTGATCGGTAAGCATATTGCCGAACTGCCGTTTTCCAGCGACAGTCTGACCGTGACCCCGTTCCGCTTCGATCTGCTGCAGCAAGGCAAAATTGTCATCAGTGAACGTACCATGTTACGCGCGGATGGGTCTGCGGTGTTCATCGAGATGCGAAGCAAGATGATGCCTGATGGCTCCTACCAGTCCATCTTCCGCGACGTCACCGAACGGAAACAGACCGAGGAAGCCCTGCGGGAGAGCGAGGAAAAATTCGCCCACGCCTTCTCGGGCAGTCCGGACTCCCTGGCCATCTCGCGCGTGGCCGACGGGGTGATCGTGGAGGTCAACCAGGGATTCTGCGACCTCTCCGGGTTCAGCCGTGAAGAGGCCCTGGGCAAACCCTCGCTGGATCTGGGCATCTGGCACGATCCGGTGGACCGCTTGCGCATGTACGAGGCCATCGAGCGGCACGGGCGGTGCGACAGCCTGGAGGTGGTGTTTCGGCGCAAGGACGGCGCCTTGCGGATCGGCCTGTTGTCGGCCCGGCCCATTCTGATCAAGGATGAACCGCACCTGATCTCCATTACCTACGACATCACCCGGCGCAAGCAGGACGAGGCCGACCTGGAGCGGCTGAAGGTGGCCATTGAACATGCGGCCGAAGTAATCGTGGTCACCGACGCCGACGGCAACATCCTCTACGCCAACCCGTCCTTTGAGCGGGTCACCGGCTATACGGTCAAGGAGGCGATCTGCAAGAACCCGCGTATCCTCCAGAGCGGCGAGCACGACGAGGCTTTTTACAAGGATCTGTGGACAACCATTACCAGTGGCCGGGTCTGGAAGGGCCGGCTGATCAACAGAAGCAAGCAGGGTGTCCGCTATGTTGAGGAGGCGACCATCTCACCGGTCTTCAACGCCCAGGGAACAATTGTCAATTATGTCGCCATCAAACGTGACATCACCGCCCATCTCATCCTGGAGGAGCAGTACCTCCAGGCCCAGCGGATGGAATCGGTGGGTCGCCTGACCGGCGGCGTTGCCCATGACTTCAACAACTTCCTCGGGGTCATACTCGGCTATTCCGAGATGGCCATGCAGCACACCGACCCATCCCAGCCGATGCACGCCTTCCTGGAGAAGATCACCGAGGCGGCCACCCGCTCCACCGACATCGTCCGCCAGTTGCTGGCGTTTTCGCGCAAGCAGGCCATAGAACCGCGGGATCTCGATCTCAACCAGACTGTGGCCGGCCTGCTGAAGATGCTGCGACGGCTGATTGGCGAGGATATCGCCCTGACCTGGATCCCCTCCGACCATCCCCTGCCCGTGCTCATGGATCCGACCCAGGTGGACCAGATCCTGGCCAACCTCTGCGTCAACGCCCGCGACGCCATCGACGGCAACGGCGCCATCACCCTGGAAACGGATCTGGTCGAGTTCGACGAGGCGTATTGCGGCAGCCATGCCGGATTCCTGCCCGGCGTGTACGTTGTCCTTGCCGTCAGCGACAACGGCTGCGGCATTCCCCAGGACATCCTCGACAAAATTTTCGAACCGTTCTTCACCACCAAAGGCGCCCTTGGCACCGGCCTGGGACTGGCCATGGTGTACGGCATCGTCCGCCAGAATAACGGCTTCATCAACGTCTACAGTGAACCGGGCTTGGGCGCCACCTTCAAGATTTACCTGCCGATGCACGCTTCCACGGACTCGCCGAAACAGGAACCCTTGGCCGTGAAACAACAGCAGGGGCGCGGCGAAACCATCCTCCTGGTCGAGGACTCGCCCGAAATCCTGGAGATGAGCCAGGCCATGCTGGAAAACCTGGGGTATACGGTGCTGCCCGCCAATTCCCCGGTCGAAGCCCTGCAACGGGCGGCCGGGCATCCGGGCCCCATTGACCTGATGCTCACCGATGTGATCATGCCGGAGATGAACGGCAAGGAGTTGAGCCGGCGCATCCATGAGCTGCACCCGACGCTCCAGGTGATGTACATGTCCGGGTATACAGCCAATGTTATTGCCCACCACGGCGTCCTGGACGAGGGCATCCATTTCCTGCAGAAGCCGTTTTCGATCCAGAGTTTGTCCCTCAAGGTCAAAGAGGCCCTGGACGCGCGCCAGCAGACAACGGAGCACACGGTATCCTGATCGGCAGTTTGCCCAGGGACAAACGATTTGAATGCGCAAGGGGAAAGGCGCCCGGCCGCAGCCCGGGCAGGGTGGCGACACACTGGCCGATGTCAGGCCATGGTCCGGTCCAGGCTGCGGTAGCTGATGGCTTCGGCCAGGTGGTCGAAGCCATCAGCTACCGC
>CAZFPV010000023.1:0-12735 GCA_964521155.1 uncultured Desulfobulbus sp.
GCACGCCGCCGAAGTTGCTCGCCATTGATACGGTCGTTGGCCGGCACCTTGGCGTTGATGAACTGGGCAAGCTCATGGGCCACGGTGGTGGCACCGCACCGGGTCTTCGCCTCGATAGACCGCATCGTTCCCAGCAAGGTGACGTTGCACAAGCCGCACTTGCTGGTGATCTCCTCGGGAAGCTGGGCGATCAGTTCCCGCACGGCCTCCCGGTGTTTTCGCGCTACTCGCGCCATCAGGCTGCCTCAACAAACAGGGCATCAATGATGATGTCGGCGGTGCGCCGCAGGCTCGACTCCGCTTCCAGCAAGTCGGGAAGCTGGGCAGCATCAACACCGCCGTCGGTCAATTCGCGGTTCACCAGTCTCTCAAGTTCAACTGCTCGTTCTGCAAGGGTCATGGTCATTCCTCCAGGGGTTGGGGTGGTAAAAAGGTATGCTCTACTATACCGAATCCGGGGAGGAATGCAAAGAAAAAATGCTTTTATGTTATTGATTTTGTGTAAGTAAATAGTATTTTACTTACCTCCTGTTGAACTATATACTTGAAGTTCATGCCGTAGATGCCGACAAGGAAGGTCAGGGGGATGAAGATGGTGGCGAACACGGTCAGCACCTTCATGACCTCGTTCACCCGGTTGCTGACGCTGGAGAGATAGATGTCCAGCATGCCATTGATCAGGTCGCGGAAGGAGTCCATGGTCTCGATCACCCGGATGGTGTGGTCGAAGACATCGCGGAAGTAGGGCAAGGTCCTAGCTTGAATGAGCGGGCTATCGCTGCGCTGCAGCGCAGTCAGCACGTCACGCAGCGGTGCGATGACCTTGCGGATGAAGACCAGCTCCCGCTTGAGCCGCTGGATGGTGGCAAAGGTCTGGGTGCGCGGTTTGGCCAGGAGCTTGACCTCCACCGCCTCGATGGCCTCCTCCAGGGTGTCGGACAGGGTAAAGTACCGATCCACCACCGAATCCATGACCACATACAGCAGATAGTCGGTTCCCAGGCTGCGGATTCGGCCGCGGCCGTTGCGCAGGCGACGGCGGATGCCGTCAAAGGCGTCGTCCTGCCCTTCCCGGAAGGTGATCAACATCCGCGGAAACAGCAGCATGCTGATCTGCTCGTACTGCACCTTGAGGGCCTGGTCGCTGGTCATGGTCTTGAGGACCACGAACAGGTAGTCGTCCTCCTCCTCGAATTTGGGCCGCTGGTGGGTGTTGAGGATGTCCTCCAGCACCAGGGGATGCACCTTGAAGTGTTCGCCGAGCGCGGCCAGCAGCGGCGCGATGTCAAGTCCCTCGCAGTGCACCCAGACAAAGGCGTCGCTGTTGCAGTGGCGAAGGATGTCATCGATGCCGTGGACCGGGTGCTCAGTGTGATCATCAGCGTGAAAGCTGATCAGGCTGACTCGGCTCTTTGTCGCGGGTGCTTCGCCCACATGCACCAGGCTGCCCGGCGGCAGGCCTGCCTTGTGCGAGGAGGACGGCACCGGGCCGGTCAGTATTGGTTCGGGCTGGGTTGCCATTCGATGTGCAGGGTAAGTGTAGCCTCGCCGGGCAGGGATGCAGGCGCACCGGTCGCAGCCTGGACGCACTGCCAGAGCTGCCGGCGCTGCGGTTCAGCAAGCGGGGTTTCCCGGCCGTTGACCAGCAGGCTGACCCGGGCCGGGACAGGGCGAGGGTCACGGAGAAACCGGTGCTCGATCAGATCGGCGATGGCCTCGGCATCGTTCAGGCCAAACACAGGTCCGCCGGCCAGGGGCTGGTCGGTGGCCACCGCGATCACGCCTTCCACCTGATCCCGCAGCAACGGCGCGGCCGCGTCTCGCCGCACCTCGATTTTGGCCAGGCCGGTAGCCTGTTTGCACCCCTCGACTATCACCAGATCCGCGTGACGGCAATAGCGGTCGACCAGGGTAGGCAGGTCGCGCTCTCCGGGTCTGGCGTGGACTATCAGCTGATCAGGGGCGAGCAGCAGAACCGGATCTGCCCCGCTGCTGCGATGGATGGCCGTGTCGCTCTGTTCCGGCTCCGGATCCAGGCCGCGCTCCTTGGTCGATTTGATCACCGCCACCACGAATCCGCGGTTGTGCAGTAGGGCCACCACCCGGCTAACCAGGGTGGTCTTGCCGGAGTTGTGCCAGCCAATGAAGCCGATCATCGGCGGCAGGCAGGGGTGCAAGGGAAGAGAGGCTGTTGGCGGCATCAGAAGGTCATGGTTGCGCTGGGGGGGATCGGTATGTGCACGCGCCTGTAGCTGAAAAGAAGACCTCACCGACGGCCCGGGTGAAGCACGGATGGGCAGGTTGGCGTCAGCGTCCGAGCGAGGGCGGATGGCCGGAACACTGCCATCGACGATGCCGTGGGTGTCATTATCCATCATCCGGGCCGTGGGCGCCACCGAAATCTTGATTGCTCCCTCGACACAGACCTTGGCCATGGCCCTGAACGGAGTATCAGATAATCAATAAGACCAGGGACATGGAGACAAAGGAGCAGAGCGTGGAGCAGACGATCACCGCCGAGGCCAGGTCGAGGTCGGAGCGCAGCTGGGAGGAAAGGATGTAGATGGCAGTGGAGGCAGGCAGGGTGAAGAAAATCATGCACACCTGCCAGGCCAGCCCGCTGACCCCGAACAGCCAGAGAAAGACCAGCCCGGCCGTCGGCAGCAGCGCCAGCTTGATGGCCGCCGCGGCCAGGGCCGTGCCCAGGTGGTGGCGCAGGCTGACGAAGCGCAGGCTGCCGCCGATGGAAAACAGGGCCATGGGCAGGGTCACCTGGGACATCAGTTTGAGGGTGTTGTCGATGGAGGTGGGAAAAAAACCGATCAGGCGGCTGTAGACTATGCCGACGAGGCAACCGAGGATCAGCGGGTTTGACGCCAGCTGCCTGATTGTGAAGAGCAGCCGGTTGCGGCGGACCTGCTGGTTCTCGCCGTGCCAGATCAGTACCGAAACGGCCATGATATTGATCAGGGGGATGAGCAGGCCCACCAGGATGCCATAGAGTTGCGCTCCGCTCTCGCCCAGGGCGTTGAGCACCACGGCCATGCCGATATAGGTGTTGAAGCGGTAGCAGCCTTGGCTGAACGAGCCGGCCTGGAAATCGGGCACCGGGCGCAGGCGGATGTAGAGGAGGCTGGCGGCAAAGACGGTGGCCACTGCCAGGACCGAGGCCAGCAGGAAGCGCCAGGCGCTGTCCAGCGCTAGCGGTGCGCCGCCGATCTTCCAGAACAGCATCATGGGGAAGAACACATAATAGATCAGCCGGTCCGAGGTCTGGAGAAAACCGCTATCAGTCAACCGCCAGCGTTTGAGCAGGGCGCCGAAGAGGAGCAGGGCCAGGACCGGGACAAGGGCGTTGACGATCATCATGGCAGGAACCCCCCGGGGTTCAGGCGCGCAGGCTGTAGCGCGGCCGGCGGATGCGGGTGGCGCGGCAGCGGGGGCAGCGACCGGGTGGCTGTGGCCGGGTGCGGTCGACGAAGACAAAGCCGCAGGCCAGGCAGGCGGCGGGCTCGATCACCAGACGAGCGCCGCCTGCCCGCACCGATTGTTCGATGTGGTGGAGATGCTCATAGACCTCGCGTTCGCTTTGATGCACCAGTTGCGACAGCTCGCGCACCCCCATCGGTCCCTGGGCGAGCAGGTCGATCAGCTGCTTGCGGATGGTCGCGGCCCCATCGCTCATGGTCGATCCCTGCCCGCAAACAGCCGCGCCTGGCTGGAATGCCGCTGTCTGGCTGCCAGCGACCGCAGATGCGCGCCAGCCTTGGACCTGGCCATCCGACTAAGCGTCTGCATCAGGACAAAAGGAACCTCGGCCAGGCCGTATTTGCCCAGGAGCAGGTCGGTCATGGCGATCCACAGGTGGCCGGTCATTTCGGCATCGGCCAGGGCGCGATGGAAGGCGCCATCGGTGTAAATCCCCAGGTGGCGCACCAGGGTGGCCAGCTTGTGGTCGGGCGAATCGGGTACAAGCCGTCGGGCAGCCAACATGGAGCAGGCCATGGCATTGGTCCGTTCGCGGCCGATCAGGGCCAGCTCGGCATCGAGGAAGGCGCGGTCAAAGCCGGCGTTGTGTGCCACCAGCGGCGTCTCCCCGATCCAGTCGGCGAACCGGGCCATGATCTCCTCGCAGGGCGGGGCAGAAGCGATCAGGTCGTTGCCGATCCCGGTCAGCCGCTCGATGAACCAGCTGACCGGAAACCCTGGGTTCATCAGGGCCTGAAACCGGTCCACGATCAGATCGCCCTCGATGCGCACTGCTCCCACTTCAATCGGCCGGTCGCCATATTGGGGCGACATGCCACTGGTCTCGAAATCAAGGACAATGACCGTGTCGGTGCTCATCGCGGGGTGCGGCCGGGTGCTGCCGGGGCGGCAGGTTTGGGTTCGAAATCGCGCATGGCGGAGAGAAAATCCGGCAGGTGGGCGATCAGCCGCAGCAGGCTGTAGCGGTGCTCCCAGACCCGGCCGCGGAATCGCCGCCGCCAGCCGGGATCGGAGTAGAACCGTTTGACATGGGTGTTGTACAACTGGTCCAGCTGCTCCCAGGTGGCAATGCCCGCAGGCCGAAAAACGAAGTTGAGACAGTTCATCAGCCGCCAGTCCTCGCGCAGCTCACCCGCCTCGGCGAGCGTCGGCCAGATGGGCGCGCCGTGAAAGGGGGTGAACTTGGTCATGTTCATGTCGTCCAGGCCAAGGGAGAGGGCAAAATCGCTGGTCCGCTGCATGGAGGCCTCGGTCTCGCCCGGCAGGCCCATCATGAACAAGCCCTTGACCCGCAGGCCGATCGCGTGCAGGCGGCGGACCGTGTCCCTGACCTCGTCCAGATAGACGCCCGGCTTGTGCGTTGCCAGCAGATCGGGGTCGCCGCTTTCAATCCCGATGGAGACCATCAGGCAGCCGGCCCGCTTGAGCAGGCGCAGCAGGGCGTCGTCGGCATGGCCGACCCGGACGGCGCAGTTGAACTGGACGCCAAGCGGCCGGTCGATCAGCAGGGCGCAGAGCGACTCGATCCGGCTGCGCTGCAGGGTGAAAAGGTCGTCGTAGATGTTGAGGTGCCTGACCCCGAAACGCTGACGCAGGTACGCCATGTGCTCGTATATATACTCCGCCGAGTTGAAGCGGTAGCTGCGCTTGAACACCGAGCGGTCGCAGTAGGAGCACTGGTAGGGGC
This sequence comes from uncultured Desulfobulbus sp., assembly GCA_964521155.1. GTDB lineage: Bacteria > Desulfobacterota > Desulfobulbia > Desulfobulbales > Desulfobulbaceae > Desulfobulbus. Next base: position 5,177 of record CAZFPV010000023.1, read on the forward strand.
AGCCGCGGCTGGTGATCATGGTGGCCCCGGGCGGCTTGATATAGCTGAACAGGGGCAGGTCGTAGCCGCGCGGAAACCCTTGCAGCCGTTCATAGGCCGGGAAGGGCAGGGAGTCCAGGTCCTCGATGGGCCGTCGGGCCGGGTTGGTGATGACCACGTTGCCGTCGCGGAAAACCAGGCCGTCGATCTGCTCGGGCGGGGCGCCGCTGGTCAGTGCAAACAGAGTCTGTTCGCCCTCGCCCAGGCAGAGGCAGTCGATGGCCGGGAACTGTTCAAGCAGCGTGCCGCCCAGGGCCGAGACATGCACCCCGCCAAACACGGTGCGGATCTCCGGGCGGATGGCCTTGAGCCGCATGGCCAGGTCGTGGCCGTCGAGGAAGCCAGCGGTGGTGGCGGCAAAGCCCACCAGGGGGGCGTCGAGCGCGAGGATTTTTCGTACCGTGGCCTCTGGGTCGCGCTCGGCCGAGGGCCCGAGGCAGTCGACCACGGCCACAGATAAGCCGCGCTGTTCCAGATAGGCAACGATGGACAACAGGCCCAGCGGGGCCATGCGGTTGGCCGTGGCGCTCACGTCCCGCTTGCCCGGCATCCAGTTCGAGCCGGCCGGGTGGACCAGCACCAGATCTTTGCCGCCCTGTTGTGTACGCGTATCAATCACCTTGAGTTTTCCCTTCCGTCCCGGTACAACAGCCGGGATTGATGACCAACCATTGGCCGGAACCGGGCGCTGGCCGCCTCCTGACCCTTCCGGCAAGGCCTGCTATCTTATGCGCTCGGCTGCTCAAAAGGCAACAGAGAAAACATCATGCCGCGACCGCGACCCAGTCCCCGACTGGTCGTGGATCGACGCCGCCTACTGCATCTCCCTGACCAATCGTGCGGACCGAAGACAAGAGGCCGCACGGCAGTTCGCGGTCGTGGGCCTGGGCGACCGGGTCGAATTTCATCTGGTCGACAAACACCCCACCGACTGCGAGCGCGGCATCTACGAGTCCCACCTGGCCTGCATGAAGAAAGGACTGGCGCGGGGCGCGAGGCGCATCCTCATCTTTGAGGACGATGTCGTCTTTGCCCGCTGCACCCCGGCTCTAGTGCGGCGGATCAGCGAGTTCCTCGCCTCGGGCACACCCTGGGAGGCGCTGTTCCTCGGCTGCATGGTCAGGGCAAGCTGCCGGACCGAACATCCCTCGGTGTTGCGGGTCCGCTTCCGCAGCCTCACCCATGCCCATGTGGTCGAGGCCGACTTTGCCGCCCGCATGATCCACGACCATCCCTGGAACGGGAAGCCCTATGATGATTTTCTCCGCGACCTGAACAGCCCACGCATGTTTGCCGTCTATCCCTCGATCGCCTTTCAGAGCAACAGCACCTCGGACAACGACGCCTACCTGCGGCTTGATCGCTGGCGCCGCCTGCTGGGCGGCTTACAGAACTTGCAGATCCTCGATGAGTGGTACCACCTGCACAGCGCCCGAATTCTCTGGGCGCACCTGGCTGCCTTTGGCCTGATCGCTTTCTGGCTGCTGCGGGGTTGATGCGGCGGTGGTTGCGGGACTGTCGCGGATGAGCCGACTCGAGCGACGGCCCCTGTCCATGGCCGAGTGGTGCGGTATTGCAGCCCTGCTCCTGGCTGCCGTCTGCCTAGCCTTGCATCCCGACCTGGCCCTCGTGCCACTTATCGGCTTTGTCCTGGCCTGCCTGCTCATGCCCCTGTTTCCCGGGGTCCCGTTTTTTTTTCCTGTGATCAGCCGCGGCCGGCCAGTGGGCGTGAGTCTCACCTTTGACGACGGCCCGGATCCCCTGTCTACCCCGCCGCTGCTGCGCCTGCTGCACGAGCAGGGTGCGCCTGCGACCTTCTTCGTTACTGGCGAACGGGCCGCGCGGCATCCTGACCTCATTGCCGCCATTCTTGCTGCGGGCCATACCCTCGGCAACCACTCGTACTCACACGACGACTGGATCATGTTTCGCCAGCCGACCACCATCGCGCACGAAATCGCCTCCACTCAGGCGGTGCTCGGCATAAGCGGCCAACTCCCGACCCTGTTCCGGCCGCCGGTGGGCATCCTCACCTCGCGCTACGCCGGCCCCCTGCACGCGGCCGGCCTGCAGGCCCTGACCTTCAGCCGCCGGGCCCGGGACATGGGCAACCGCCGCGTGCGCGGCATGGCGGGCCGCATCCTGCGTGGCCTGCGGACCGGCGACATCATTCTCCTGCACGACACTCCGCCCAGATCCGGCAACAGCCTGGACAGCTGGCTGGCCGAAGTCAGGCAGATCATCGAGGGCTGCCGGACGCGGGGATTGGCCATCGTGCCCCTGGAAACTCTGATTGGCCGGGCCGTGATGCGCTCTGTTCAAGGTTCGTCCTCCGATCAGGGATGAAGTTCGGCGAATGCATCAAAGTCCTTGCGTTGCCATGGTTTGTTCGGTACATCTCGGTCGGGATTTTTCCTTGCCAACAATACGTCACCATTGCACAGGCCCCATGTTTCTCTCCCCCGGCGCAGACCGCTGCCCACACTTCGACGAACCCGAGCGAGCCGCCTCCATCACCGACGGCCTGCCTACCCTGTCCTATGTCCGGACCGGGACTGGGATCGAGCCTGTGGCCCAGGCCGGCTGGCAGCCGGTGAACGAGGTCAACCGCCAGGCCTGGGAGGAGATCGAGCGCCGCGTCGATTCGGCCCGGGTGGCGGTGCGATCGGGACGCAAAAGCTGCCTCCACTATTACATGATCGCCAACCAGATGGACTGCCTGCTCCTGGGCCAGTACACCGGCCAGTCGCCGCTTTTGGTCTGGCTGCACCAGCGGCCGCTGTTTTTCCGCCTGCTTGGTCCGACCCGGCTGCGGCGCTACGCCGAGCTGTTTCAGGTCGATGTCCGCGACCTGGTCCACGGCGAGTTGCGGCCGCCGGTCTATGGTCTGTCTCGCGCATGACCGATTCCATCGAACTGCCCTTTGTCCATCGCCAGTCCGCCCACTGCGAGAGCGGGGCGCTGGCCAACCTGCTCTCGCATCATGGCATCCCGCTCTCCGAGCCCATGGCCTTCGGTCTGGGCGCGGGCCTTTTTTTCGCCTACCTGCCGATGATCCGGATCAACCACCTGCCGCTGGTCACCTACCGGGCCGCGGCCGGGCAGCTGCTGCGCCGCGTGGCCCGGTTGCCGGGGTTCTGCCTGGAACGAAGGACCTACGCGTCACCGGCCCGGGCTATGGCCGATCTGGACGCGCTGCTGGCCCAGTCGATTCCAGTGGGCCTACAGACCGGCGTCTTCTGGCTGCCGTATTTTCCCAGCGCCCTGCGCTTTCATTTCAATGCCCACAACCTGGTGGTCTACGGCAAGCGGGGCGATGACTACCTGATCAGCGATCCGGTCTTTCCCGAACCCGTGACCTGTCCTGGACGTGACCTGGCCCGGGCGCGGTTCGCCTCCGGGGCGTTGGCGCCCAAGGGCAGGCTCTATTACTTCACCGCCGTGCCTGCCAAGTTCGACCGGGCCGATGCCATCGTCAAGGGCATCGCCGCTGCGGCTGGGGCAATGAAGCGTACACCCTTTCCCCTGGTCGGGGTCAGCGGCATCCGTTTCCTGGCCGGCCGCCTCCGGCACTGGCAGCGGCGGCTTGGCGCGGACCGGGCTGCCCTGCACCTGGGCCATGTGGTGCGCATGCAGGAGGAGATCGGCACGGGCGGCGGCGGCTTCCGCTTTCTCTTTGCCGCCTTTCTCCAGGAGAGCGCGACGGTGCTCGGCGACGATCGTCTCCGAGGCGAGGCAGAGCGGATCACGACTGCCGGCGACTGCTGGCGGGAATTTGCCGCCATGGCAGCCCGGATTTGCAAGGGGCGGGCCAAACCCGAGGACAGCTACCCGGTCGCGGCCGACCTGTTGCTGCACTGCGCCGATATGGAAGAGCAAGTGTTCGCGGCACTCGGTCAGTGGGCCAGGGAGAATTCGCGGTGACGACGGCGGTACCGGCGTCGGCCATCCTGGCCGAGGCAGTCGGCCTTCGTTATCCGGGCCAGAGCACGCCAATCCTGGAAGATTTTCACCTGCGAGTCGAGCCGGGCGAATGGTTCGGCCTGCTGGGCCCAAACGGCGCGGGCAAGACCACGTTCTGCGCCATTCTCTCCGGGATGCGGCGCGATCACCAGGGCCGGGTGCTGATCCACGGCCAGTCCGTGGACCAGGCTATTCGCCAGGCCCGCATCGGTATCGTGCCCCAGGAGATTGCCCTCTACCCGCGCCTGACCGTGCGGGAAAACCTGCGCTTTTTCGCGGCCATGCTGGGCCTGACTGGCGAGCGGCTCAAGCGGCGGGTCGATGCCTGCCTAGCCGTTGCCCGGCTGGAAGAGCGGGCCGGCGATCTGGCCGACGCCTGTTCCGGCGGTATGAAACGGCGGCTCAACCTGGCCATCGGCCTGCTGGCCGAGCCGGACCTGCTCCTGCTTGACGAGCCCACCGTGGGCGTGGATGCGCAGTCCCGCCATCTCATCCACCAAGAGTTGGCGCGGATCAATCGCCAGGGCGTGACCATTCTCCACACCACCCATAGCATGGAGGAGGCGCAGGAGCTGTGCTCGCGGGTGGCCATCCTTGACGCGGGCCGGATCGTGCGTCAGGGTGTACCGGCGGAGTTGCTGCGCGAGGGCGGTCTAAGCAACCTGGAAGAACTCTTCCTCCACCTGACCGGCAGGCAACTGCGCGACGAATAAATGGCGATGCATAGGCTGCTGCACATCCTGAGCAAGGAATATTGTCTCCTCGCCCGCGACCGGGCAGGGTTGCTGGTGCTGTTCGCCATGCCGGCGCTGCTGGTGGTGATTATCACCCTGGTGCAGGAGAACGTGCTCGAGTTGAGCGGCCAGCGGCCGGCCGAGGTGGTTTTCTGGGATCGGGATCAGGGGCCGTTCGCCTCGTCCCTGCGGCACTATCTTGGCGCTGCCGATTTGGACCTGATTGATCGGAGCGGCGAGGACGAGCAGGCCCTGCGCCGGGAGATCCTGGCTGGTACCCATCAGGCCGGAGTGTTTCTCGCCAAGGGAGCCAGCGAGGCGCTGACCCGGTCGATGCGCAGCCTTGGCGAAGACTCCGGGACAGTGGCGGCGGCTGTGGCAACCAGTCCGAGACTGGAGCTGGTTTTTGATCCGGCGGCCATGGCCGGCTACCGGGCCGGACTGCACGGCCGCATCCGCATGGCAGCCATGGCCGCCGAGACCGATCTGAAAGCCGCCCTGCTGGGGCAGATGCTGGCGGCCTCGGCCCCACCCGCCGGTAGCGAAGCAAACGATGCCGCCGCTCCCATTCGGCGGTTGGGCAACGCCTTTGGCAAGGCCCTGGTGGAGGTGCGGGAAACCGCGACCCATGGCCACGGCATCGAGGAGATTTTTAACCCGGTCAACCAGAATGTGCCGGCTTGGGCCCTGTTTGGCATGTTTTTCACTGCCATCCCCATTGCCGGCTCCATGATCGAGGAGCGCCGCACCGGCATAGCCGCCCGCCTGGCCGGCATGCCAGTGTCGCCGCTGTTGCTGCTGGTTGGCCGGACTCTGGCTTATCTAGGCGTCTGCTGCTGCCAGTTTGGCCTGATCGTGCTGGTGGGCCGGTATCTCTTCCCCCATCTGGGCCTGCCGGCATTCACGCCCGCGCAGCCGCTGGCGATGGTGTTGCTGGTACTGCTCTGCGGCCTGGCTGCCGCCAGTTTCGGCGCGGTGCTGGGGGCGCTGGCTCGGTCCTACGAGCAGGCCTCGATGCTGGGCTCGACCATGGTGGTCACGGCTGCAGCCCTGGGCGGGGTGATGGTGCCGGTCTACGCCATGCCCCGGACCATGCAGGCGATCAGCCAGGCCTCGCCGTTCAACTGGGCCATCTCGGCCTTCACCGAGATCCTGACCCGGGGCGGCGGCATCCGGGCTATCGCCGGCCATGGTCTGGCCCTGGTGCTGTTCTCCACGGTGCTGCTGCTGGTGGCCTGGCAGCGGAACCGCAACTGAGCCGCATGCCGCCGCTCGATCAAGGAGGGAATCATGCAATGGGTTGACGAGATCACCCAGGTGAACTGGGAGGAGTTGTCCGCGCTCTACCGGATCGCGCCGCTGGGCGACAAACGGTCGGAGGATCTGCGCATCGCCTTTGCCAACAGCCGTTTTGTCTGTTTTGTCTATGACGGGGCAACGCTGGTCGGCGTGGGCCGGGTACTGGCCGATGGCGTTGATTGCGCCTACCTCTGCGATGTGGCAGTGCATCCGGGGTATCAGCGCCGCGGTCTGGGCAGGGCCATTGTCAACCGGCTGAAGGATCTGGCGGCAGGACATAGAAAGATCATCCTCTATGCCAATCCGGGCAAGGAGCCCTTGTATGCCCGGCTCGGCTTTCACCGCATGCTGACCGCGATGGCGATATTTAAAGACAATGACCAGGCCCGGACAACCGGCCTGATCGAATAACACGCGCGCGCCAGACCCGGGCCGGAGTCTTCAGCCAGGCCGGGCCGGAACGGCAATCAAGGAAGGTGGATGTGACAACCGCTTTGGAACGAGAACTGCTCGCCGCAATCTGCGAGACCTGCAATATCAAGGAGGTGGACCAGGAGGCCATGACAGCCGACGAACCGCTGCTCGGGCCGGATAGCCGCCTTGGCCTTGACTCGCTCGACGCGCTCGAGATCGTGGTCCTGGTGCAGAAACGCTATGGGGTGCGCATCGAATCGGAGCAGACCAGCCGCATGGTCCTGCAGAGCCTGGCCACCCTGGCCGAGCATATCCGCACCCGCATTGCCGCTCAGACGGCAGTCAGCAGCACATAGCCCACCGAAAACCGGCCGCTCTCAGGCACCAGGGCCAGGATGCGCTGGCCCCGGCTCACCCGGCCCGAGGCGACCAGCTCTTCCAGCATGATGAAGAATGAGGCCGAGCCGGTGTTGCCCCGGCTGGCCAGATTGGTGAACCACCGCTCCTCCGGGATGGCGAAACCGATACGCGCCAGTTCCCGGGCCAGCGGCTCGCGGAAGTACCCGGACGAGTAGTGGGGCAAAAACCAATCGATCTCGCCGGGATAAAGGCCATGCTTGGCCACGATCGGGGGCAGCGCCTCGCCCACCAGCACCGGCAGCACCTCGCGGTTGAGCAGGCGGGCGTCCTGCTTGATGGTGAAGACCCCACCCGTCGAGCCTAATCCCTGCCGCATGAGTTGCCGCCATCCTGTCACCCGGTCATCCGCATCCTTGCGTGCCCCCGCATACATGCAGGCCGGCAGCCGGTGGGCAAAGGAGGCAATCTCGATCCACTCGATCGCCAGTGACAGCGCAGCCGTGGGCTTGCGCTCGATCAGCACCGCACCGGCCCCGTCCGAGAGCATCCAGCGAAGAAAGTTCTCTTCAAAGGAAAAGGCCGGGGGACGTTCCGCCTCTTGCTCGGGGCCGATCGCGCCCGAACCGGCCTGGGCAAAGAAGTCGGCGCGCATGAAGGAGGAGGCCAGCTCCGACCCGGTCACGGCCGCGTTCGCCATCAATCCCAGTTCCACCGCCATGGCGGCGTACTTAAGCGCCGTCACCCCGGTGA
>CAZFPV010000024.1:0-12529 GCA_964521155.1 uncultured Desulfobulbus sp.
GCTGGTGATGGGCTCCATCGAGGCCGGTGCGGACATGATTATCACCGGCGCCGGCTTCTCCCGCGACATTTTCAAGATCGGGGCGAAGTTCAACATCCCGATAGTGAGCATCGTGTCCACCCCTGGTCTGGCCAAATTGGCGGAAAAACTGGGCGCGGCCGCGGTGATCGTCGAGGCCACCGAGGCCGGTGGCCATCTGGGCACCGAAACGCCGTTGCGTGAGCTGTTTCCATCCATCCGCAAGGTGATCTCCAAAATCCCGTTGATCGCCGCCGGAGGCATCACCAACGGTTTCGAGATGGCTGAAATGATGGATGAGTACGGCGCCGACGGCATCCAGATCGCCTCCCGCTTCGTCCTCAGCAAGGAATGCTCGGTTTCGGAGAAGTTCAAGGAGGCCTATCTCAAGGCCAATCAGGAGGACATCGTCCTGGTCACGTCGCCGGTCGGCATGCCTGGCCGGGCGGTGCGGACACCCTTTGTCGACAAGATGCTGAAGGGCGAGGACATCTCTGCCAGCAAGTGCCAGTTCAAGTGCCTGAAGAAATGCAGCTACAAGTACTGTATCAGTGATCGCCTGAATGCGTCCTGCGAGGGCGATGTGGACAACGGCCTGGTTTTTTCCGGCGCCAACACCTACAAGATGAAGGAGATCTTGTCCGTACGCGAGATCTTTGACAGGTTCGTCAAGGCCGCAGAGTCGGTGTATAAGGAACATTCTCCAAGGCCAGTTTCGGTCGCGGAATGATCGGCTCACCGCCAGCCAGCCTGCCTCCGGATCCGACCGTATGACCGCCGAATCCTCCCGCCCGTCGGATGGCCGCGCGGAGCAACCCGCTCGCGCGGCCGTCATCCTTTCCGAATCCGCCCACCCCATCCGCGAACACCAACTCGACCGGGAGGCGCTCAAGGTGCTGTATCGCCTGCGCGACGCCGGCTTCAAGGGCTACCTGGTCGGCGGCGGGGTGAGGGATCTCTACCTGGGCCGCCCGCCCAAGGATTTTGACATCTCCACCGACGCCCGGCCCGGACAGCTGCGACAGCTGTTCCGCAACAGCAGGACCATTGGCCGGCGCTTCCGTTTGGTGCAGGTGTTTTATCGGGGCAACAAGATTATCGAAGTTTCGACCCTGCGCTCAAGCAGCGAGTTTGACATCGACGGCAACGACGAAGTCCTTGCCAGCAACAACACCTTCGGCACCCTCGAGGAAGACGCCTTTCGCCGCGACCTGACCATCAATTCGCTCTTCTACGAGATCGAAAACCACACCGTCATCGACTACACCGGCGGAGTCAAAGACCTCGAACAGGGAATTATTCGCATGGTTGGCGATCCGGACCGCCGGTTCACCCGCGATCCGGTGCGGATGATGCGTGCCGTGCGCCATGCCGCCCGGACTGGTTTTTCCATCGATCCCGAGACGTTGGCCGCCATCCTCCGCCACCACGACAAGCTGCGTCTCTGCCCGCCGTCGCGCATCCGCGACGAGGTGCTCAAGGATCTGCATTCGGGGGCCAGCCGACCCTGGGTGGCGCTCTGCCTGACCACGCCATTGTGGATGACCCTTTTCCCCATCTATGAGGAATACCTACTGGGCAACCAAGCGGATGCGGTGCAACGGCAGTTGCTGAACGTCATGGCCGCCATCGACCGCCTCTATGAGCGGAGCGATGAGGACGAGCCAGTCAAAATACCCGAGCAGATGCTCTTTGCCGCCCTGCTGCTGCCTTGGGCCTGCCAGCGGTTCGACCTGCCGACCACCAGCGTCAGGGGACCCGGGTTTCATACCCTGTCCCGCCGGATTCGGGAGGAGATCGACCTTTCCTTTGGCGAGGCGTTCAACGTCCAGCGTATGGCCAAGGAGGCCATAACCACGTTGCTGGTCAATCTACCGACATTTCATCAAGCCCGTTCCCAGGGCAACGACCCGAAATGGCTGAAAAAGAAAAGCTATTACCGGGACTGCTCACGCTTTTACGATCTTTACCTCGAATCGCTCGGTCTCGGTGCGGCTAGGGTGGAGGAATTCATCGAGGAGCCGAAGCAGGAGGGCAAGATCGAAGTGGTGAGCGTCGTGGCCGACGGTGGCGCTGGCCAGGAGTCCCGCGGCGGTCGGGGGCGGGGCGGTGTCAATCCGGCCTTCAGCAGCACGCAGCAGGGGGTGTTCGGTCTGCGGCGGCGCTCAACGAACTGACCGGAGGGCTGGTTGCGATTTCTGCTTTACAATATCCGGTATGCCGCCGGCAACGGCAGCCATTTTCACTTTCCCTTCCCCTATGCCGGCTACCTGCGCCGGTCCGGCGGCAATTTTGACAAGATCCTCGAGTTCCTCCGCACAGTCAATCCTGACCTCATGGGGCTGGTGGAGGTGGATGGCGGCTCTTTCCGCACCGGCCAGCTCTGCCAGGCTGAGATCATCGCCGAGCAACTGGGGTTTCATCATGTGATCGAGACCAAGTACGGTTCGGCCTCAATGGCCCACAAGTTGCCGTTGCTCAAAACCCAGGGCAACGCGGTCCTCTCCCGGGAACCGATCATCAGCCACCGCTTTCACTACTTTGACGAGGGGGTGAAGCGACTGGTCATCCAGGCCTGCACCGAACGGCTGACCGTGTTTCTGGTGCATCTCTCCCTGACCTACCGCAACCGGCAGTACCAGCTGGAACGGCTGTACAAGCTGATTCGCCAGGTGGATCGGCCGGTGATTCTGGCCGGTGATTTTAATGTCCTGTGGGGCAAACGGGAACTGGAACTGTTCCTCGGAGCCACCGGACTGGTCAGCGCCAATCCGGAGAAAAAACCCTCCCATCCGAGCCGGTCACCCAAGCGTGAACTGGATTTCATCCTCCACAGCCCTGAACTGCGGGTCACCAGCTTTCAGATTCCCACCGTCACCTTCTCTGACCACGCCCCCCTGATCTGCGACTTCACGCTCTGATCCTGACCAGCGCTTCACCCCGCCACAGATTATTGCCAGGGCAGACCGATGACCGAGCCGTTACGGCCGGTGACGCCGCCCGCAGTCCTGACCGCCCGACGGTAGGAAAAGAAGCGCGGATCGCAGCAGGTGCAGAGACCGGCAACCTCAATACACTCAGGGAGAACGCCGGCGTTCTGCAGCTGTCGGCAGCTGATTGCCCAGAAATCAAAATATAGTGGCCGCACCTGGAAGGCATGCATCCATTCCGGCAACTCGAGCCGATAGTTGATGAATTCGGCGCAGCAGGGTCCGAGCGACGGGCCGACGACCGCGTCCAGATCGGCGGGTTCAACGCCAAAGACTTCCCGCATGCGGGTGATGGTTTTTTCAATAATGCCGCACACGCTCCCGCGCCAGCCGCAGTGCACGGCCGCCACCACGTCTGTGGAGCGGGCGGCGAGCAGGATCGCCTGGCAGTCCGCATGCTGGATCAACAGGCCGATGCCTGGCTGGTCGGTGATCAGGGCGTCAAATCCTGTTCGTTCATCGAATTCGACGTTCTCCTGTGTGATCACCAGCACCCGATCTTCGTGGACCTGATGGGCAGAGGCTAGCCGCCGCAGGCCCAGGGCCGCGATCACGGTCTCCCGGTTGGCGCGCACCTGCCCCTCTGGGTCGCCGACGTGGAAGCTAAGGTTGAGGCTGGCAAACGGGCCGGTGCTGATGCCTCCGGAGGTGGAGAACATGCCGTGGGGCAGGCGCAGTCGTTCACTGGTGTATCGGGGCGGGAGAGTGTGCTGTAGGTGCATGGCCGGATCCAGAGAATGAAAAAGGGAAAGCCGGGGAGGCTTTCCCTTATGAAGGAGTGAATGAGAATACGATGGATCAGAAATAGGCCTCGAAGGTCAGGTAGACCTGATTGGCGCTTTCCACCGGATTCATACCCAGTGCCTGCAGGGCGGCTTTTTCGTCATCCAGGTCGTAGGGCTTGTAGTTGAAGTTGGAACCGCCGGCGTAGTCGTAGTCATAGTACTGCCAGCCAAGACGGATGAAGGTCTTGGCGTACTTGGAGAGGGCCTCGCCGGTGGGCAGGTCGTAGATCAGGTAGATCTCGTAGGCGTTGCCGCGAGTGGCCAGCTTCGACATGTAAAGATCGTCGTGGCCTGGGGTGAAGGCGACCCAGTACTGGGAGCCATGGTTGTACTCGGCGCCAACCTTGAGGCCGAGGTTGTTGATGTCGTAACGCACACCGGCATAGAAGGAGTAGCCGTCCTCAGAGTCGGTGTTGTACCCGGTGCGCCGCATGGCCATGCCGTAATAGTCGTTGAACATGCCATTGCCATTGGGATCGGTGTGGCTCCAGCCGCCGGCGGCAAAGTAGTTAAAGTCGCCGACCTTATCCGTAAAGACGCCGGTGGTGTGGTACATCTGGCCAAGGTCGGTCTGGGGGCCGTAGCCACCCTGATCCTGCGGCATGGAGGCGCCGAAGCGGACAAAGTCGCTGGCAAAGGCCGGGTAGTTATAGAGATTGTAGACGCCGAAGGTTTGGATGTTGAGGAAGCGGGAACCCTGTTTCATGACATCCCAGCTGAATCCGGCGAAATCGGTGTCGTCCACGGGGAAGGACTGGGTGTCGTTCTCCCACTGCAAGCCGCCCTCGAAGCCGCGGCCATAGCAGAAGCGGATGCGGCCGGAGCCCATGAAATCGTTGCCCCAGTCGTAGCCGTATCCCAGGGTGAAACCGTCAAACGGGTAGTCCATGTAGGCCACCGGGGTGGCCATGCGGTCGTCGTTGCCCATGCGGAGATCGGCGGGCGGTCCGTCGGTGGTCGGGCGACGGCCCACAGACATCCAGATGGGCATGCCGCCGATGTTGTTCCAGTTGACAAAGGCCCGGTCCACATACAGGGCGCTGTCGTTGGGGGTGCGGGTGGTGTTGCCGTCGAAGATCGGGTAGCCGTCGGCCAGGCCGGTGGGGGTGGACTGCATGCCCCAGGCCTTGTACATGGCGAGGCGACCCTTGAAATCGACATTCTCGGTGGCCTTGACCCGCATGTTTAGGCGCAACCGATTGGTGAGGATGGTGTCGTTGCCCTGGTCGCCGGCAGACGCGGCGCCAAAGGTCGGCATGCCGGTGGCCGGGTCCATGCCGGTCATCAGCAGCGGGACGCCGGCGGCAAACAGGTTGCTGGCCTCGTAGTAGTCGCCCCGGGCGCGGAAGTCGCCGTCGAACTGGAAGCGGGCGGCCAGATCCCAGGCCTCGGATTTCTCCTCCAGCATGCTGTCCATGTCGTCGACCTTGCCGCCGTATTCGGTGATGGCCTCGTTCTGCTGCGCCAGCTGCGCCTTCAACTCGTCCAGCTGGCGGGCCAGGTCGTTAATTTTTTGCTCAAGAGCAGCCGGGCTCTTGCTGCCGCCAGCCGAGGCCAGAGCCGGTAACACAAGCAAGCCGGCCAGGGCGATCAGGGAAAATTTTTTTACCATGGTTACTCCTCCCTCTGCGTTGAAGAATGAACAGGCGCTTGACCATGCCGTCTCTGCAACCAGAGGACGGAACCGACATGGGCGACAGTGGAAACTTTCCAATTGAGATGAAAATTAGCTGGATTGGAAAAAAAAGTCAATGCGGGAGGCCAAGCGGGTTAAAAAAATTGAACCGGCTTGGTGGGAAAAGACTGCGGCAGGTCGCGAGAGCGAAACAACTGCCAGGCAACGGGGGCGTTGCCCGGCAGGAGGGGGGATTACTGGTAGGTGAAGGTCATCTTGTTGTTCTTGCGGCCCACCTTGACCTTGCCACCCTTGTTGAGGACGCCAAAAAGGATTTCCTCGGTGAGGACGTCGCCGACCTCCTTCATGATCAACCGTCGCAGCGGGCGGGCGCCGAAGGCGGGCTCATATCCCTCCTTGGCCAGCCAAGCGCGGGCGGTGGCGGTAAGTTCGATCTGGACCTTCCTCTCGGCCAGCTGATCCTGCAACTCCCTGACCATCTTGTCGACCACGCGCTCCACGATTTCCAGGGACAGGGGAGCGAAACTGATGATCGCATCCAGGCGGTTGCGGAACTCAGGTGAAAAAAGGTTCTTGATCGCCTTCTGCTCCTTACCGCGGGAGTCACCCAAAAAGCCGATGGACTGCTCGCTCATCTCGCGGGCGCCGGCGTTGGTGGTCATGATGAGGATGACGTTGCGGAAGTCGGCGCGGCGGCCGGCGTTGTCCGTCAGGGTGGAGTGGTCCATGACCTGCAGCAGGATCGAGAAGACGTCGGGATGGGCCTTTTCGATCTCGTCGAGCAGGAGCACGGTGTAAGGGTGCTTGCGGATCGCGTCGGTCAGCAGGCCGCCCTGATCGAAGCCGATATAGCCGGGAGGCGCGCCGATCAGCCGGGCCACGGCATGCTTTTCCATGTACTCACTCATGTCGAAGCGCTCGAAGTTGACGGCCATGGCCGCGGCCAGCTGGCGAGCGACCTCGGTCTTGCCCACGCCGGTGGGGCCGGTGAAGAGGAAGGAGCCGGTGGGCGCCTGCGGGTTGCCCAGACCGGCGCGGGAACGCTTGACCGCCTTGACCAGGGCCTCCAGGGCCTCGTCCTGGCCGTAAATGAATTTTTTTAGATTATCGCCCAGGTGCAGCAACTCGCCGGTGTCGTTGGTGGCCTTGGTGTTGACCGGAACGCGGGCGATCTTGGAAACGATCTGCTCGACGTCGCGCACGCCCACGGTGCGGCCGGTCTTGCCCATCAGCCGGAAGGAGGCGCCAACCTCGTCCATGACGTCGATGGCTTTGTCCGGCAGGAAGCGGTCGTTGATGTAGCGGCTGGCCAGTTCCGCGGTGGCTTCGATGGCCGAGCGGGCGTAGCGGATCTGGTGGTGCTCCTCGTACTTGGACTGCAGCCCGCGCAGGATGCGGCAGGTGTCGGGCACCGAGGGCTCCTCGATATCGATCTTCTGGAAACGGCGCGACAGGGCGCGGTCCTTTTCGATATGGTTCTTGTACTCCTCGTAGGTGGTGGAACCGATGCAGCGGATGGTACCAGCCTGTAGTGCGGGCTTGAGCAGGTTGGAGGCGTCCATGGAGCCGCCGCTGGTGGCGCCGGCGCCGATGATGGTGTGCATCTCGTCGATGAACAGGATGGCCTTGTCCTTCTTCTCGATGGCGGCCACCACCTCTTTAAGCCGCTTTTCGAAGTCACCCCGGTACTTGGTCCCGGCCACCAGAGTGCCGAGATCGAGCATGTAGATCTCCGTATCCTGCAACAGGTCGGGCACCAGCTTCTTCGGGTCAGGCTGGGGCTCCTTGCGGGCAATGGCGTCCTCGTGGATACGCAGGGCCAGGCCTTCGGCCATGGCGGTCTTGCCGACGCCGGGCTCGCCGACCAGCAGGGGGTTGTTCTTCTTGCGGCGGCAGAGCACCTGCATCATCCGGTACAGTTCCTGATCGCGGCCGATCAGCGGGTCGATGCCGCCTTCGGCGGCCCGTTTGGCGAAATTGACCGTGAACTCGTCGAGCGCGTCGGCCGGCTTGTCCTGTTTTTTCTTCTGCTGTTGCTGGCCGGGAGGAGCCTGGCGGAGCGGCTCGCTCTGCATGTGTTCGGGCAGGCTGTGGGAGATATATTCCAGCACCTCGAGTCGGCCGACGCCTTCGCTGCCGAGGAAGTAGACGGCGTGCGAATCCTGCTCGGTGAAGATGGACACGAGTACGTCGCCGGTGTCCACCTGCTTCTTGCCGCAACTCTGGACATGGCTGACCGCCCGCTGCAACACCCGGTTGAAGGCCACGGTCTGGGCGGGTTCGCCGTCGCCGCCCTTCATGATGGGCATGCCGGTCTCGAAGAAGCGCTCCAGCCTCTCCTTGATATTCTGGTTGCTGCCGCCGCATTTATCGATGATGTGGCGGGCCAGGTCGTCATGGAGCAGACCGTAGAGCATGTGTTCGACGGTGACGTATTCGTGGCGGTGGTTCTTTGCTTCCTTGATCGCCTTGATAAGGGCGAGTTCCAATTCTTTACTCAACATAATCCAGATCCTCGATGGGGAGGCGTATCTTTCGTTGCCGGCGACAACTCGAAGCCCGTGAAGCGGGCTGATGGTTCAACTCTCTCGTTCCAGCGTGCATTTCAGGGGAAACTGATGCCGCTTGGCCAGCCGATGGACCACGGCCACCTTGGTTTCGCCGATCTCGCGGGTGTACACCCCCGCGACGCCAATGCCCTGATGGTGGACATTGAGCATGATCCTGGTTGCCTCTTCGGTGTTCTTGTCGAAGACGGTCTGGAGAATCATAACCACGAAATCCATGGTCGTATAGTCATCGTTGTGGAGCAGCACCTTGTAGCGGGGCGGTTCCTGCAACGTTTCCTTTTCGGCTGACCTGGTTTTTTCCTGAAGGATGGTGTCTTGTTTTGCCATACGTGCAACAGTGGACGGGTTTCCGCGGCCGATCCGCCAACGGCGGCGGCATGGGCTCAACGGCTACTCCTTGGGGGTATAGTAATGCGCGCTTTCGATTTTGCAAGACCGGTTCGGCCGCGCCGGTCCACCTTTCAAGGCTTCCGGGACAAGCATCGCGCAGAGCAGGTGCTGCAGCACGGTGGCCGGGGCGATTGGTGAGCCCTTGAGGCGCAGTTCCGCCGCAAGGAGGAGGTGCATCCAGTGGGTGAGAAGCGGCAGGGAACAGCCGGCCGCGGTCTTGTACTGCTGGAACAGGGCGTAGGGGTGGCCAGCGAACTCCTTGGACCAGGGCTCCTGCTGCTTGAGCATGGGCAGGCACTGCTGCTGGAAGGCGGCGGGCGTCATTGCGGGATGAAACCCCAGGCCGGGCCGTTCCTGCAAGGCCCGGCAAATCATCAGGCCGCGGACGTGGCCGCGCAGGGTGGCCACCACGGCCAGGGGGTGGATGCCGTTTTCCTGCAACCGCTCGGCAATGGCAAGCGTCTGTTCGATATTCCGGCTGCCGATGGCCCCGGTCAGTTCGAACAGCGCCTCCTGGCGGGTGCGGCCGACCAGGGCGTCGAGGTCGTCGCGGCCGATCTGCCGCCGCTCGCCGATGGAGAGCATCACCTTGCGCAGTTCCATGACCACCGCCACCGGATGAAACCCAACCCGTTCGAGCAGCAGGTCGATCAGGGTCGGGGTCATGGTTTTGCCCTGCTCGGCCAGGGTCTGGCGAACCAGATCGACGAGCACCGTCTTCTGCTCCTTCTGCGCCTTGGCGCCGGCCCCGGTCTCGACGCTGAGATCGACAACCACCTGTTCGTCCTTGAGCAGTTTGAACAACTTCTTGCGCTTGTCCACCTCGTCGGCCAGCAGCATGAGCACGTTGCTGGCCGGGATTCCCGAGGCCAGGGCGGCAGTCAAGGCCTCGGCCGCATCGGTCGAGGCGGCGTTCCGGCGCCTGGCGTCGTCGTTGACCATGGAGGCCTTCAGGCAGGGACGGGTCCAGCCCAGATCCCCGGACGGTTTGGCAAAGCCGAAGCATTGCTGCCATTCACCCTCGGACAAACCCTCGATGTCGGCATCGGCGTCACGGGGATCAAGGCCGCCTGCCTCGAGCAGGCTTCGCAGAGCGCGGCCGGCAGCCTCCGCCCGGCCTTCGCCATGGGCCTTGAGGGCTCGATCCCAGATGGTTTTCGCCACCTGGCGGGAATGGAACAGGCGGGTGTCGCTCACCCGGTAAAGTTGCAGTCCTGGCAGAAGGCTGAAACTGCGCAGCTTGGCGAGGGTGGCGTGGACATCCTCCTGGTCGCCGTCGATCTGGTGGACCGTGCCGCCGGAACGCAGCAGGATCGATTCGACCTGCTCGGCGGCATGGCGGCAGAGATAGCGTTCGCCAAAGAGGAGAACAACCCGGGGGGTGTGCCTGCCCAGCTGTTCGAACAGGGCAGGCAGGGTCTCCCGGGTGAACGAGGCCATGGACGGGGATCAGCTCTGGCGGCGGGCAGTCCGACTGGCGGCCGGCTTTCCCGAGGCCTGCTGCGACTCGTCGAGGATCTTGTGGAGAATGGCGGTCAGCGAGCCGGGCTGGAGGTAATCCTGGCCACGCCCGCCCTGGAAGATGAAGGAGGTCTGCTGGGCCACCCCTTTCCAGGAGATGGTGGACGGGTTGGCGGCGATGATCTCGAAGAAACTCTTGTTGTACGGGTCGTTGATCAGCGCCAGGCCGGTGCCGATGGTGGCGAGGATGTCCACCGAGCTTTCGAACATCCGGGTCAGGTTGGTGTAGGCCTTGACGCCGCCGCAGGAGCCCAGGCTGAGGAAGCGCTGCTTGGCCCGCAGGTCGGCCTGGGTCACCAGCCCCTCCTTGACCAGTTCCTCCAGGGGCTCGACGATCTGCTCGGAGCGCCAGTAGCTGTGCCCGCGCTGGGCCAGCATCTCGTCCTTGGACTCTATGAACCGGCGCAGCATCTCCTTCTGATTGCGCTTGTCGGAATAGACGAACTGGGTGTGGGTGATGGTGACGCCGCCCACCTGCTTGACAAAGGCCACGGCAAAATGCTGGTGGCGCATGGCTCGGAACAGGGCCGGCAGGCCGGCTGCGCCGCCGTTGACCGAACCGGAGCCGCCGACCGAATACTGCCTCGATGGGACCAGTTTGTAGCCGCTGTTGAGGAGCAGGTTCCCGTTGGAAATGAAGGACTGGCGGCCGTCATCGTCGGGGTGGTACATGGAAACCGAGCCGAGGCGGCCATCCTGCTTCCATTCCCCGAACGGGGTGATCTGGTATTTCTCCATGTTGACCGCGCCGTTGCGGACCAGCAGACGGCTGATGAGGTTGCGGTCGGTTGGGCCGAGCAGTTCCGGCGAAGTCTGGAGATAATACTGGAGGATGACCCCAACCAGTCGGGCAAAGGTCGCCTGCCCGTTTTCGGTTTCCCGCACCATGAGGTTGATGAGGTGGCTACGGGCATCGGGCGCCAGCATCTTGAGCAGGGGGGTCAGGGTGGCGGAGAAGAGCAGGATCGAGTCCTCGTCGCGGAAGGCGGAAGATGCCACCAGGTTGAGAATCTCCTTCTGTTTGCCGCCGTCGGAGGGAAAGAAGTCGGTCAGCTTGCCCTTCTGGGCGCAGCTGACGATGAAATCGGAAACCAGCCGGTTGTCCGGGTCAAGGGCGCGGAGAAAAGCGAGCAGATCGCCCTGACTTCTCGCCCTGACCCGTTCGACCATCACCGGCACCATGATTTCGCGGAAGGAGGAATCATAGAGCTCGCTGCCCTGGGCCATGACCGCATAGGCGTTGGCAGTGGTGAGGTCGCGGGCAGTCTGTACCCGGGCAGCCGAGGTGGCCTGCCGCAGGATGCCGACGGCGCCCCCGCCGCCGGCGGCGGCAAACTGGGCGCCAAAGCGGCCCCGCACCGATGCGGGCAGTCGGTCGAAGCGGGCCTGCAACTGCTGCTTGGAGGAGCTGTTCAGTTCAGCCTCGGAGATTTCGTAGCCGTTGGCGTCGGTGACAGCGTGCAGGTTGTTGATCTGCCAGACGATCTCCTCGCCGCCGTCATACAGGCCCTTGAGCAGGACGGATTTCTGCCTGCTGTCGAGCCGGTCGAATTGGGCCTCCTGGGCCTCGGTGGGGAGAACAAAATAGCCGGTCAGCCAGTTCCAGGCTCCCTTGGCCGAGACTTCCGGATTGGTGAACAGGCAACGGGCGTTCCAGGCATTGTCCGGCCCGATTCGAGCGATGATCTCCATGCCGCTGAGCATGGTTTCCGGGTCCATGTCGGCGATGCGGGCAAAGGTTTCCGCCGCCTTGGCCTGGTTGTCCCGGAGGCGGCTCAGAGTGGACAGGCCCTTGTGGGCGGTCTCGACCCGCATGCCCTTGACCGCGAACATGGCCTCGGCCGCCTTGCAGCGGATCTCGTCCATCTTGTCGACCACCGGGATGATGGAGAGCGCCTGCTTGGCGTTGACGCCCTCGACCCCGGCATAGTTGCGGAAGGCCCGGGCGGAGACATAGGAAAGCTCCTTCACCGTTTGCAGACCGCCCATGCCGGTCTGGACGTCCATCCCGGGCAGGTCGGCAAAGGCCTCGTACGATTGCACCTGCGCGAAGGTAAACCGTTCGCGCTGCAGTACCTCGATCGCGGACTGGGCCTGCTGAAAGTTGGTCCCCGGCATGGCGCAGATCTTGCGGAAGATGCGCTGGGAGTTGTAGTTCATCTTGCGAATGGCGGTCTGGCCAAAGGCCAACTGCTCGCTGGTCAAGCCGGGGATATTCTGGTATAGCTCCACGGTTTGCTGGCTGCTGACCTCGTTCGGACTGAAATCCGAGGCCTGGAGCGGTGCGCCGGGGCAGGCGAAGAGCAGGACGGCGAGCAGGACAAATAGGGGACGGTTGCCGGGACGGGAAGCCCGGGTGCGGAAGGTGGCGTGTTGCATGCGATGAATGTCTGGTTGATGTTGCCTGGTGTACAGAAAGCGCTGCCCATACTGGCCCTGCTGGTGGCCATGGTGTTGTGGGGGAGTTCTTTCGTGGCGTTGAAATACAGCTTTCAGGAGATGCACCCCCTGGCCGTCATCTTCGGGCGGATGGCGGTGGCATCGCTCTGTTTTTTTCCTTTCTTGCGATCGTTTGCCCGCATGGGCCTGCGCCGGCGTCATCTGCTGCCAGTGCTGGCG
>CAZFPV010000025.1:0-12385 GCA_964521155.1 uncultured Desulfobulbus sp.
GTCTCCAAGGTTGCCTGATATTGCGTGTCCATGCCTGTACCCGTATGGTGGAATCTCTCTCTGCTCCGGCCCATGCACTCCGCCGGTTTGCTGGTAAGGTGCGCTTAACGCTTGTCGATGCATCGGCCAAGCCCTGGCCGTCGCACGAGCCGTATGCACCTCGTCAAGAATGCAAATCTACTGCAGAAAATAGCCAATTTCAAATCATTTAAATTCATTAGAGCCATCAGCGCGACAAAAACGGGCGACTGGATCGTCCCCCAGTCGCCCGTTCCGCCTCTCCGGCAAGTTCTGCCGTGAGCTCTGGTTTTCAGCCGATAAGAAAACTCCAGAGGATGCCAGCGCAGACCGCCGAGCCGATGACTCCCGAAGAGTTACAGGCCACGGCGTGCATGAGGAGGAAGTTGGTCCGGTCCTCCCTCTGCCCCATCATATGGACCTCGCGGGCCGAGCCGGGCACCGCCGAGACTCCGGCCGCGCCCAGGAGCGGATTGATTTTCTCCTTGAGAAAGAGATTCATAAACTTCCCGAACAGAATCCCCGAGGCGGTGGCGATGCTGAAGGCTACGGCGCCCAGGAGAAAGATGCCCACCGACTTGGCGTTGAGAAAGACATCGCCTTGGGTGGAGGCGCCCACGGTCAGGCCGACCAGGATGGTGGCGGTGTCGATGATGGCGGTCCGGGCGGTGTTGGCCAAGCGATCGACCACGCCGCTCTCCTTGAGGATGTTGCCGAAGAAAAAGGGCCCGAGTAGGGGAATCGAGGCCGGGGCGAGGAAAGTGCAGAGAATCATGCCCACCACCGGAAAGATGATGATTTCCTTACGGGAAACCTCGCGCATTTCCGGCATGCGGATCAGCCGTTCTTCCTTGCTTGTCAGCAGCAGCATGATCGGCGGCTGGATGATCGGGATCAGGGCCATGTAGGAGTAGGCGGCGATGGCGATGGGACCGATGAGGTGCGGCGCCAGCTTGGCGGTGAGAAAGATCGAGGTCGGACCGTCGGCGCCGCCGATGATGCCGATGGATGAGGCTTCATGCGGGGTGAAGCCCAGGGCTAGGGCGCAGAGGTAGGTAAAGAAGATCCCCATCTGGGCGGCGGCGCCCAGGAGCATCAGCTTGGGGTTGGCCAGCAGGAAGGAGAAATCGGTCATCGCCCCCAGACCGAGGAAGATGATCGAGGGGTAGACGCCGCTGGTCACACCAAAATAGAGGTAATGGAGGACGCTGTTGGCCTCGTAGATGCCGATGCCGAACCCCTTGAAGAAGGGGATATTGCCCAGGATGACGCCAAAACCGATGGGCAGCAGCAGCAGCGGTTCGTAATTCTTATGGATGGCGAGATATACAAAAAACGACCCGACCACGATCATGATCAGGTTGCGGTAATCGGCCAGATAAAACCCGGTGTTGTGCAAAAACTGCAGAACAAGATCCATGGTATTTCCCTCCCCTTGATGAAACCGTGTGGGTTATTGTCCTTTTTCCAGGTACCGGAACATCCCCTCGCCGAGCGGCTGCAGCCGGCCGGCATCCAACAGGCAGCGGATGGACAGGTGGGGATGGGGGAGATGATATTTCCTGGCCAGCTCATAGAGATCGCTCAATTCGAACTCGGAGGGGAGTTCCTCGATCAGGGGCCGGTAGAGTTCGAGCGCCAGTTCGATGTCGTTGGGGCAAGCGGGGGCTGTCCAGATGATCTTCTGCTCCTCGACCACCACCTCGATGGCTGGCGCCTTGGGTGGCCTGTCAAGTAGCGCCACCAGCTTGTGCAGTTGGGAGATGACCAGCGAGAGGGAGGCCAATCCGGTAAAGACGATACAGGCCCCGGTTACGGCGATGGTCCAGCCATTGTTTTGTGCGATTGCTTCAAACCCGATCAAGGGAAACCTCCTTCCAGCGAATATGGCATTCTGAACCCCGGCGATGCAGGGAAACGATACTCCTGACAAGGTTTAACCCAATCTACATACACCAATTGGAGGGAAAGTAAACCGGTTAGTTACCCGATCTTTCGGTTGTCAAAAAAAGAAATGAGCGACTGCGGATTCCCCCACGGACAGGGGTCTTGCAGCGAAACACTAGCCAGGCTTTTTGAGTCCCGGCATCAGAACCATTGAGCAGGATCAACCCAAGCCGACCGATCGTTTGCCGGGTGGAAAAACCTTGCGAAACCTTGCCAACTTCGGCAAAAGGGGGGATGGAGAGTCGGTATCCGGCCCCCCGCCCGCAGCACCCCTCAATCAGCCAAGGAGCCAGCGCCATGCAACTGTTCGCCAGAGACATCATGACTAAAAATTTCGACACCATCCATCAGGACGAGCCGGTGGACAAGGCGATCAGAAAGATTCTCAACGCCAAGGTCCGACCCACCGGCCACAAGACCGTCAGCCTGATGGTGGTCGACGACCTCCATGCCCTGGTCGGCACCATCAGCATGTACTACATCCTCTACCACCTTCGTCCCTCCTACCTCAATTACGGCATCGACGGCAACGAGCTCTCCTGGAAGGGGGAAGTGGACGAATTTGTGCGGGCGGTGCGGGAAAAAAAGGTCCACCAGATCATGAACGACAACGTTCTCAGCGTGCCGCTGGACGAACCGGTCATCTCCATCCTCGACCGGTTGATCAAGAACCACCTGCGCCGGATCTCGGTGGTGGACAATGGCAAACTGGTCGGTGTGGTCTATATGTCCGACATCTTTTACCATCTGTTCAGCGAGTGAGCGCTTCCCAGCCGGCGACCATGGCCCGGAGGGTCCGCTCGATCAAGGACGCCCTGCGGCAGCGCGGCCTGAACCGGCCGGCCGGGCCAGGCCAAGGTGATCCATGACCCGGCGCTTCGTCCGCCTCAGAAGTTGAAGATCTTGGCCTCGGCGGCCATGTCGATCAGGTGCGGGCCGCCGTCCAGGACCATATTACTGTGGAATCCCGCCTCGTCGAGCTTGCGGTTTTTGGCGCAAGGGGTGCAGATGCCCACCGGCACCTCCTGCTCGACCAGATAGGGCAGATAATCGTTGACGCAGTCGCCGGTCTCGGTTTTTCGGCTGCCGTCACGGTCACGCATGGCCCAATCGACGCCGCTGTCGATAAAAAACAGGTTGACCGAGTGCCCCTTGGCGTGGGCGATCTTGGCGAACTGGAAACAGCGGGTCGCCTTTTCAAAGTCGTTGTCCCGCAGGACAAAAAGAAAATTGGCCATGGCATTCTCCTTTGCTCGTTCGTCGGCAGGGGGTGGAACGGGCCGCCGCCCCCTTTCCCCTGCCGCTCATTTTGTCCGTATGCACCATATCCAGAGCACTACCAAAAAATCCTGGCCCGGACAACCGAAACCGTTCCGGTCGACCACTGCCCATGACGACCCCGCAATACGCGCCGCCTCCCTGGCTGCGCAACCCGCATCTGCAGACCCTATGGCCCAAGCTCTTCCGCAACCGCCCAGCGCTGCCGCTTGCGCGGGAGCGGATCGAACTGGCCGACGGCGACTTCATCGACCTGTCCTGGGCGCCTGGTGGCGGCGGCCCCACCATCCTTGTGCTCCATGGCCTGGAGGGCAACCTGCGCAGCCACTATGCCCTGCCGATCATGGCCGCCTTGCACCACAACGGGTTCCAGCCGGTGTTCATGCACCTGCGTGGGGCCAGCGGCGAGCCCAACCGCACCAGCCGCACCTATCACTCCGGGGCCAGCGACGATTTGGCCGAGGTGCTGGCCCGACTTACGCTGGCGGGCCGACCGGCGGCGGCCGCCATCGGCTTTTCCCTGGGCGGCAATCTGCTGCTCAAGTACCTGGGCGAGGCCGGGGAGGGATCGCTGCTCTCCGCGGCCATGGCGGTCAGCGTCCCCTTTGTTCTGGCTGATGCGGCCAGACGGTTGGAACAGGGCGGCTCGCGGCTCTACCAGCACTATCTGCTCTCACGCCTGAAACGATCCTACCGGGCAAAAAGCACCGGCCCGTGCTCGCTGCCCTGGGTCGATCTGGACCGCATCGCCACCCTGCGCCAGTACGATGAACTGATCACCGCGCCGCTCAACGGTTTTGCTGGGGCCGACGACTACTACGCCCGGTGCAGTTCCCTGGGTTTTCTTGCCCGCATCACCACCCCCACCCTGATCCTGCACAGCAGCGACGACCCCTTCATGTACCCGGAGAATGTTCCGGACCCGAACCGGGTCGGACCTGGGGTGCGCCTGGCTGTCCAGCCCCATGGCGGCCATGTCGGCTTTATCGAGGGCCGGGTCCCCTGGCGGACCGATTGCTTTATTGATCGGCTGGCGGTTTCATTTTTCCGCGAGCAACTGGCCTGGCTCGGCCGCTGATCAACCCGCCAGATCGCGCACCAGGTCCACCGCCCCCAGGGCGTCTTCCAGATCAAAGATCTCCATGCACACCAAGAGTCCCTCGCGCAGATAGGGCTTGGCACGATGCAGGGTGTCCTCGTCATGCCTCAGGTGATCGGTGCTGCCGTCGGTGCCGGAGAGATGCAACTCGACGATGCGGGGCAGACAGGGCTCGGGCAGGGGGTGGCCGAGCAGGCTGTGGGTGAGGTCAAAGGTGAAGCGGGGATGGTATTCGACGACGTCGATCAGGTTTTCCAGCGCTACCAGCGGCGGCCAGGGCAGATTGCGCCAGCCGGGCATGGGGTGCAGGGTCATGTTGAGCAAGGGAAAGCCGCTCTCGACAAAGAACTGGCAGGCGGCCAGGGCGCCCACCGGCTCGTCGGTGGGCAGATGGACGGTGTATTCGAGGTCGAGGGCGGCCAGACGGTCGAGCCACGAGGCCACCTGACGCCGCATGACCGGGTTCCAGGTATAAACCAGCAATTCGACAAAATCGACCCGGCCCTCGACCAGGCGGGCGTTATCGAGGAAATTCGCCCCGGTAAGCCATGAGGTGGTCCCCAATTTCATCGCGTGATTTCCCCAGGGCCGCAAAGGTGCCCATCTCCTCGATCATCCGCAGCGCCGCCTCGATGATGCTGAAAACCAGAGCGCAGCCCGTACCCTCGCCCAGACGCATGTTCATGTCGAGCATGGGTTCGAGCCCGGTGATCTCCTTGAGCAGTTTGGCCCCCGGCTCAAACGAAATGTGCGACGGAATCATGAAGTCCACCGTCTCCGGCTTGAGACGCATGGCCGCAAGCGCGGCCACGTTCGAGATCAGGCCGTCGGTGACCACCGGAACCCGGCGGGCGGCGCAGGCCAGATAGACCCCGACCATGCCGGCGATGTCCAGACTGCCCACCTTGGCGAGCACATCGAGCGGGTCGTCCGGATCGGGCCGGTGCAGATGCACTGCCTCCTGCACCACCGCCTTCTTGCGGGCAAAGGCCTCGTCGGTCAGGCCGGCGCCGCGGCCGACCACCCGGTCGATGGGCGCGCCGGTAAAGGCGTAGAGCACAGCACTGCTCGCGGTGGTGTTGCCGATGCCGATCTCGCCTGTGCCGAGTAGATCATAGCCCTGGCCGATGGCGCTGTTGGTCACTTCGATGCCCACCGCAATGGCCCGGATCGCCTCCTCCCGGCTCATGGCCGGCTCCTTGAGAAAGTTGGCCGTGCCACGGCGAATCTTGTGGTGGATCACCCGCGGCAGGTGGTCGACGTCAGCCTGGATGCCGATGTCCACGGCAAGGATATCGGCCTTGGCGTAGTTGGCGAGAAAATTGACGCCCATACGACCGGAGGTGACGAAATCGGCGCCAATGCGGGTCACGTCCTGGGGATACATGGCGATCCCCTCGGCGCAGACGCCGTTGTCGGCCATCATCACCACGATGGCCTTCTTGCTGATGGCGTTGTGCACCTGGCCAGTGATTCCGGCGATCTGGCGGGCGATGTCCTCGAGCTTGCCCAGGCTGCCCGGCGGCTTGAGACAGTAGTCGATCTCCCGCTGGGTGGCGGCCATGACCGCGCGATCCGCCGGGTGGATCGCCGAAAGCGTCTGGTTGAGCAGGTGCATGCGGTGTCCTATCGGTAATTGAAACGGATGAGGATGGGCAGCTCGCCCATGAATTCGATTTCGCTCAAGGTAGCGTTGTCGACCTTGAAGCGCCAGTAGCCCTTGCCCACCGACTCGCAGAAGAAGTGGGCCAGCAGCGAGCGGATGCAGCCGCCGTGGGAAACCACCGCCACCCGCTTGCCGGGATGCAGGCGCACAATCTCCTCGACCGTGCTGATCACCCGGTACTTGAAGGCGGCAAAGGCCTCGCCGCCGGGGATATGGGTCTGCTCCCAGTCGGTCAGCCATAACCGCCAGACCTCCGGGTACCGTTGGGCGATATCGGCAAAATGCATACCCTCCCATTCGCCGAAGTGGAATTCCTGCAGGCTGGAGTCGGTGATGATCGGCTGCTGGTCGCCAAAGACCAGGGAAGCGGTTTCCACCGCCCGTTGCAGGGGGCTTGTGTAAATCGAATCGACCTCCAGGGCGTTGATCCGCTCGCGCAGCGTGGCCGCCTGCCGGCGGCCGTGATCGTTGAGCGGGGTGTCGGTGCTGCCCATGAGGACGCCGGTTTTGTTGTCTTCGGTTTCGCCGTGGCGGATGAGGTAAAGCTTGGTCGTGTTCATAAAAGGAATTTCCAGACAAGAAGAGAGACAAAACAACTGAGCGTTTCCGCCAGTTCAATGCTGGCGCCGATGGTGTCGCCGGTGATGCCGCCCAGCCGGCGGGTGCAGTAGGCCGCAAAGAGCACGGCCAGGCCAATGGCCGGGACATGCAGCGCCACCGTAACCAGTGCCGCCGGACCGGGAGAAAGTCCCGCCAGTGCCAGCGTCAGGCCGGCAATGGCCAGGGAGGCCAGGGTGGCGGCGGCAGCCTGGGACATGCCGGTCTGGTTGACAAAGTCGCCAATGCCCCGCTCCTCGCGGGCGTATGGGGCCGAGGCAGCGTGCCAGGTCAGGGCCATCCGCCCCAGGACCGGCGCGGTCAACACGGTCAGTAGTGCGCCCCTGCCGGGAATGCTGGTCAGGAGAAGGTACCTGACAAGGATTGCCAGCACCACCGCAATCACCCCGTTGGTCCCCAGAGTCGAGTCGCGCATGATTGCAAGCATGCGCTCGCGGGAACGGTAGCTGAACAGGCCGTCGACAGTGTCGGCGATGCCGTCGAGATGGAGACCGCCGGTGACCAGGATGAGCACCACCACAGCGACCATGGCTGCAAGTTCCCGACCAAGCCAGCCCTCGGCGAGGAGGAACGCGCCCGCAGCCGGCAGGGCGACCAGCAGACCGACCAGCGGCATCCACCGCATGCCGTCGACAAAACGTTCGGCGGTGAACTCGACCTGGACCGGGATCGGGTACCGGGTCATGAACTGGATCATCAGGATCAGCGCCCGCATGGTTGGCTCAGCCTCCCTTGATCCGCACCGGGATGCCCGAGACCACCAGATGGACCTCGTCGGCGACGGCGGCCATCCGCTGGTTGACCCGACCGGCGCAATCGCGGAAGAAGCGGGCCAGCCTGGTGGCGGGCACGATGCCAAAGCCCACCTCGTTGGTGACGGCGATCAACGTCCCTGCGCTGTGCGCGGAGGCAGTGAGCAGGGCCTCGATCTCGGCCAGGACATCAGCCTCGACCGCGGCCATCTGCGCGGCCGTCGCCCTGTCCCAATCCAGATCCTGGTGCAGGATGCGATTGGTGGCCAGCACGGTGAGACAATCCAGGAGGATGCAGTCATGGCGTTGGCCTTCGGCCTGGACCACGGCCGAAGGCACGAGTTGTGCCTCGAAGGTCTGCCAAGCAGTGGGTCGCTGGGCCCGGTGCCGGGCAATGCGGTCCTCCATTTCGGGATCCAGGGCCTGGGCCGTGGCGATGTACGCAATGGAGCCGCCGATTTCGGCGGCGAGCCGCTCGGCATGACCGCTCTTGCCGCTTCTGGCCCCGCCAGTGACGAGAATGATGCGCCCCATGTGGCTGCCTGGTTCAAGCTTGCCCGGCCGCGGGAGGGGTCGGGGAGAGTACGCGGGGTCTACGCAACCGGGGAGAAGAGCAAAGCGCCGGACGGATGGCGGCGGCGTCTCGATCCACGAAGACCCACGTCCCAGGGAGTGTCTGGCTCATCCGCGCGGAGCGGCATCACAGTTGCGGGACAGCACGGGGGTCGCACCCGTTTCCTCCTGATGAAAGGTGTCGCGGCCTGCAGAGGCCGCAGCCGGTGTATAGCGAATTTGGCGGCAAAAAGATAGGGGCAAAGTGGATGGAGGGCGGAGTTGCCCTTGCTGGCGAAACCAGCGTGCCCCCCTCACCGGCAGGCGATGAAGGTAACGTAGCCGCCGACCTCGGCGATGCCGGCCTTGCGCAAATCCTCCACCAGCATGTTGCGGTCGTGGCCAACAGACCCGTGCCAGGCGTCGAACTGATTGAGGGGATTGGAGAAATTCCAGCCCACGTTTTCAACGCAGAGGCGACTGCCCGATTGCGCGAACCGCTTCTTGAACCCAAGGTGGCTGATTCGTTGCTCTTGGAACATGTGGAAGCTGTGGGTTCGGGCCACCTTGACCATCGCGGGATCAAAGGTGAGCTCGCCAAGCCCGCTGTCCCTGCGGAGGAGGTTGATCTGGGCCAGCAGGGTGCTGCCGTAGGGCGTGACCCCGATTGAGGTGGTTTCGCTGGCCGCCGCCGGCCTGTCCGTCGGCAGCAGGGACGTCGCGAGCAGCAGCATGGAGGCCAGTAGCGACAGAGTTGAAGAACGTTGTTTACCCGACACCCATACCCCCAGAAACTCGCCACGCAAGTGCTGTAATCCCGATTGCCGAACAGCCCGACCTTACCGAACCCTTACTATACCAAGGCAATCGGGGCGCGTATAGTGCAGACCTAGGCAAAAAAACTATCCCCCTCGCCCTTCAGGAGTTCCCCATGCAGATCATCAATCATATAGACCCGGGTCAGCAACGGATTGAAATTTCGGTTTCGGGCCCCGTCACCCAGGACAATGCCTGCGGCCTCATCCAATACGCCATCGCCGAGTTGGAAGGCAACCGATACCGGGAGGCCATGCTCGATCTGCGTCACGTCGCTGCAAATCATCCCATCACCCTGTTCCGACTCCATTCGCTGATGCAGGTATTCAAAGGAATCATCATGCGGAAAAACGTGCACCTGGCCATCCTCTTCAACGAGGATAACCGCGAGCAGTGGATTTTCCTGGACCGAGCCGAGAACTGCGACGGCGTCAATATGAAATACTTCACCAACCGGCAGGAATTCAAGCATCTCTCCTTCACCGGCAACGACAGCCAGTCCACCAGCGTACACTGAGCCTCCGCCCACCTGGCTGGGAGCAGCGCGATCAAACGGAGTCGCAGGGGGGGGCTTGCTGAGCCTCCCGCTCTCCTTTTACTCCGCCAGCGCAAACCCCTTGGCCGCGATGGCGGCACGCAGAACCTCCCGCTCGACCGTTCCCTCGAAATTCACCTCCCCCTTCACCACATCGACTTGGATCTGCTGCGCTCCGAGGGACTCCAGAACCTTCTGCACGCTGGCCGCGCAGTGCTGGCATTTCATGCCCTGTATGTGGACGGTGTTCATGATACCCCTCTGTCTGCGTTCGTCTTGTAAACCGCTGGAATAAGCCGGGTAAGGGAAAATGCTATCAGCATCGCTCCGCCGCTTCCTTCTCTCGGGACACGTCGGTCAACTTTGCTGCCTGATTGTTTCCAACAGGGCAGTGGTGGAGCGGTCGTGCTCAAAGGCTATGCGCGCCACCCGGCCGCCGGACGCCTTGACCTCGGCCGCGCCGACGATCTGCGCCTCCGGCCAGTCCGCGCCCTTAACCAGGACGTCTGGCCGGATGGAGGTGATCAGCTTTATTGGCGTCTGTTCCGCGAACAACACCACATGATCGACGCAACCCAAGCCCGCCAGCACCCGGGCGCGGTCGTCCTGATTGTTGACCGGCCGACTTGGCCCTTTCAGAGCCCGCACCGAACTGTC
Source organism: uncultured Desulfobulbus sp. (assembly GCA_964521155.1). Lineage (GTDB taxonomy): Bacteria > Desulfobacterota > Desulfobulbia > Desulfobulbales > Desulfobulbaceae > Desulfobulbus. Next base: position 9,939 of record CAZFPV010000025.1, read on the forward strand.
GGCGTTCAGCCCCACCACCAGGCAGTCGGCGGTGCGGCGGGCCTCTTCCAGGTAGCTGACATGGCCGGCATGGAGCAGGTCAAAGCAGCCGTTGGTGAACGCGACCCGGCTGCCATGCCGCCGGATCAGTGTCAGTTCGGGCAACAGTTCGGCAAGGGTCTTGACCTTGCTCCTGTCCGCACCCAGCCAGGGACGCTCGCCCGCCGGGTAGAACCGCTCGCGCAGGCCGTCGACCAAACCAGGGTCAAGTGGCCCGCCGATGACCGTTTCCTCGGTTCCGGCCTCATGGAGCACACTGCCGTCCGGACCGACAAGCAGCGAATGCCCGGCCAACTCCATCGCGCCGGTGAGACCGCAGCTGTTGGCGGCGACGACGAAGGCCTGGTTCTCGATGGCCCGGGCCCGGCACAGGGTTCGCCAGTGATCCAGGCGGGCCAGGGGCCATTGGGCTGAAACGGCCAGCAACCGGCAGCCGGCATAGACCTGCTGCCGCGCCAGTTCGGGAAAGCGGAGATCGTAACAGATAGCACCACCCAGAAGCCCATGGGGGGTGTGGAGTGGGCCTGTTTCCAGACCCGGGGCATAGTATTTGTCTTCCTGCCAATAGGCAAAGACATGATGCTTGGGCAGGCGGCCTATCACCCCTTGCGGGCCAATCAGATACAGCACATTGCGCGGCAGGCCTCCCGACTCGGCCGGCTCTGCAAGGCTGCCGGCGAGAAAGACGCCATACCGAGCCGCAAGCCTGCGCATGAAGGCAACGATCTCCGGTAGACGACAACCGTGCTCCGGAGTGCGGGCATAGTCAAACCCGGTGGCCCACATCTCGGGCAGCAGCATCAGGGTGTCTGGCGCAGGTTCGTAGGCCCCAATCAGCTGCGCCACCCGGTCCATATTGCGATCCACCTCGCCGAGCGCGATGGTGAACTGGACGCAGGCGGCCGCGGGAAACATACGGTCGGTGGTCATCGGGGCAAGGCCTCCAAGGCGGATCGGGCCAACTCGCCCACCGCGGTCGGCAGGAAAACGCCCTCCTCGTACAGCGTCAGCGGCGCGGTGTCAGCGCGCAAAAGCTCCAACTGCGGCCGGCAGGCTGCCAGACCCAACGCGCCCATGGCTACAACCGCCAGTCCCCGGGTGGCGGCGTCATCCGCGGACAGATACTGGGCAATGTCGGCCTCAGCGCCGCGTGCCTGGAGCAGATCCGGTCGGCAACGGCTCAATCGGGCCATGCCCCAGAGCAGCCCCCGTTGCAGCAGTGGGTGTTCAAGAAAATTGCCATCCTGGCAGAGTTCCTCACCGTCCTCGCGCATATAGGAGATCAGCATGTGGACGTATTCCTCACCCAGTCCTTGGTGCCGGCACAAAATCTCGGCCATGGTCTCGGGCGCTCCCCAGCCGATGCCGCCCGACTCGTCGTTGAGGCTCCAGAGCAGGCGGCGCATGACAATCCTCGCAGCCTCCAGATCCTCCCCGGCCAGCCGGGCAACGGCATCGCCCATGCAGGTGACCGCGTGCCAGCGCGTACGCTCATCTTCCCGACAGATGGCCGAAAAGAGAATATTAATTACGTCCTTGGCCGCCAGTCGCGCAAGTTCCGCACGAATGGCGGCCAAGTCAGGGCCGGCAATCAGGTCAAGTACCTGGCGCTTGAGGGCGCGGCTGCTCAAGGGCCGTCCCGCCCGCGTTATTCCGCTGCCGGCGCGGGCATGGTAAAGACCCGCCTGCCCAGTTCGGCGTCCATCATGAACAGACCGGAGGTGTTGTCCTTGATCAACTTGAGTCTGTCAACAACCTCGCCGGCGCTCGATTCTTCCTCGACCTGCTCGGAAACGAACCATTGCAGAAAAATGTTGCTGGCGTGATCCTTCTCGCTGATGGCCAGATCGACCAGGTCGTTGATCAGGCTGGTGACGTGCTGCTCGTGGGCAAGCGCCGCCTCGAAGGCCGCCAGGGGCGAGGACCAGGTGGATTCCGGCTTGGCGATTGCTTCCAGGGTGACCTTGCCGCCCCGCTCATTGACAAAATCGTAAAACTTCATCGCATGCACCATCTCCTCCTGGGCCTGAGCCCGCATCCAGGCGGCAAAGCCACGGAGGCTGATCGACTGGAAGTATGCCTCCATGGAGAGGTACAGGTAGGAAGAAAACATCTCCGCGTTGATCTGATCGTTCATCCCTTTGAGCATCTTTTTCTTCAGCATGTCGTTCTCCCTTGCAACTGATCTGTTTTGCATTACTTTGACGGGTGCCGCTGCGGCATTGGGTGGTACTATAACCACCCCTCGGATAAATTCCAGACTCTCCTGGAAAAATCTTGTTCTCTCGCGGCCGGGCCGTTGCCCTGCAGATTTTCGCCTCAAGGAGCACACCATGCAAAAAACCGTTTTCATCACCGGCGCGACCTCCGGTTTCGGCCGGGCCTGCGCCCAGCGCTTCGCCCTGGAA
>CAZFPV010000026.1:0-12327 GCA_964521155.1 uncultured Desulfobulbus sp.
GCCACCCAGACCGCCTACGGCGCATCGGCCGCGCGCAAGGCGGCCGCCGCCAGCGGCAATCAGGTGGTCTCGGCCCTGTCCGCATCCGAATTGGGCTCACTGGGCGAAACCCTGCTCAATGCCCAGTTTTCCCAGTCGCAGGAGTACGACGCCGACGCCTATGGCATCGACTTCCTCAAACGAAACCACTACAGCCTGAGCGCTGCCGTCACCGCCATGCAGATCATCGCGAATTCGGTGCAGGGCTCGGATGGAACCATCAAGAGCTGGTTCAGCAGCCACCCCACCAGCACTGACCGGGTTGCCAAACTGAAAGCCAAGGTTGAGGCCGAGGGCGGCAACGCCAATCCGCCGGCAGCGGCATCCAAGAAGAAGCAATAACCCGCCGCAATCCACCCGCCCCTCGCCGGTCAGCCCCGGTGGGGGCGGGCCGAGGTGACCTTCCTTCGGCTGATCCGCTTTTCCGTTTCCCTGCCCCATCCTGCCCCATCGCCACCCTTCCCGCTCCCGGGCGGTTCGCCGCAACTCCGCTTGCCTTGCCGGTCCCGGACCGCTACAATGCGCGAACGTGCGCCCGCGCCATGCTCGGCTTGGCCGCGCGTCAAATTGACAGGCCTTATGCGCACCAGGCCATAGGCCAGGAAATCCCATGAGCCGCATCCTCCTCACCACCATCAACGCCCGCTACATCCACGCCAGCCTCGGCCTGCGCTGGCTCCTCGCCAACCTGGGCGAACTGCGGCAGCTGGCCCGCATCCACGAATACTGCCTCACCGACCAGATTGCCGACATGGCGGAGCAGATCCTGCAATCTTCCCCTCAGGTGGTCGGTATCGGGGTCTATATCTGGAACGCTGCCCAGGTGCGGCAACTCGTGGGGGTGCTCAAACGGGTGGCGCCGGAAACGGTCGTCGTCCTCGGCGGGCCGGAGGTCAGCCACCTGCCGCTGCGGGTGGACCTGAACGAGGCCGATTACCTCATCCAGGGCGAAGGCGAGATAGCCTTTGCCGCACTCTGCCGGGCGATTCTGGCACACCGACCACCCGCAGAACGGATCATCCAGGCTGAGCCGGTGGCCGTCGAAGCCCTAGTCTCACCCTATTCCTTCTACACTGACGAGGACCTGGCACACCGCCTGACCTATGTCGAGGCCTCACGCGGCTGCCCATTTACCTGCGAATTCTGCCTCTCCTCCATGGACCGGCGAGTGCGGCCCTTTGCCCTGGAACCCTTCCTGGCCGAGCTGGAGGCGCTCTGGCAACGGGGTGCACGGACTTTCAAGTTCGTTGACCGCACCTTCAACTCCAATCCGGCCGCGGCCGGCCGCATTCTTGACTTTTTCCTCGCCAAAACGCCGCCCTACCACACCCACTTCGAGGTCATCCCGGACCATTTTCCCGACAGCCTCAAGGAGCGGTTGCGCCGCTTTCCCGAGGGCACGCTCCAGTTGGAAGTTGGCATCCAGACCCTGGACCCGGTGACCGCGGCCAACATCAGCCGAAGGCTCGATTTCGACCGAATCCGGACCAATCTGGCCTTTCTCGAAGGGGAAACCACGGCCCACCTCCATGTCGATCTCATCGTCGGCCTGCCGGGCGAAACCATCGAGCAGTTCGGCCGCAACCTGGACACCCTGGCCGGCCTGACCCGGGGAGAAATCCAGATCGGCATCCTCAAGAAACTCTCCGGGACCGCCATTAACCGCCATGACCGGGAGCACGGCATGGTCTATTCGCCCGACCCGCCGTACGAAATCCTCCAGAACGACCTGATAGCCTTTGCCCGCATGCAGGAGATGAAGCGGCTGGCCCGGTTCTGGGACCTGGTCTACAACAGCGGCAACTTCCGCCGCACCGTGCGGCTCCTCTGGCCGGACGGTCGGGTGTTCGCAGGCTTCCTCGATTATTCCCGATGGCTCTATGGCCAGACTCGGGCCACCTGGCAGATTGGCCTGGACCGCCTAGCCGAGTTGCTGTTCCGTTATCTGGCGGAGCGGCGCGGCATGCCGCCCGCCGAGGTGGCCGACAGCCTGGCCGCCGACATCCTGGTAATCAAGGGTCGGGTCCTGCCCGCATCGATCCGGGAGCATGTCACCCGGATGCCGGAAGTGCGCCGCGACCTTGGTACGCAACTGACCCGGCGGCAGAGCCGCCACCGGGACGAGGGCTGAAGCCGGCCTGATGTTGCAGCCTTGGTGGTCCGCCGCTTGGTGATGGTTTGGCTGGGAGGGGAATAGTGGGGAGGGAAAAGGCGATCAACCCGCTGGTCAGCCAGCGGGTTGATCTTGTGGGGGAAATGCAAATGCAGGCGGACAGATGGTCAGAGCAGGCCGTCCATCACCGCCAGGCACATGTCCGCCTTGTTGAGGGTGTAGAGGTGGACGCCGGGGGCGCCGCCGTCAAGCAGTCCCCTGACCTGCTCCCGGGCATGGGCCACGCCGATCTCCTGGACCGCGGCCGCCCCGCCCTGCTCATGGGCCTTCATCAGGGCGTTGATAAGCCGGCCGGGGATGCGGGCGTTGCACATCTCCAGGACAAAACGCAGCGAGGCCAGGCTGCGGATGGGCAGGATACCCGGCACCACCGGCACGATGACCCCGAGCGCACGCAGCCGGTCGACGTAATCGAAATAGACTCGGTTGTCAAAGTAGAGTTGGGTGATGATGAAATCGGCGCCGCATTCCACCTTGCGCCGCGTCACCTCCAGATCGGCGGCAAAGGAGGAGGCCTCGGCATGGGCCTCGGGGAAGCCGGCCACGCCGATGGCCAACTGCGGGTGGTCTGTGCGGATGTGGCGCACCAGGTCCGAGGCATGGGGAAAAGCGGCGAACAGTTCCGCGTCCGTGCCGGTGAAGCCGGCCGGGCGGTCGCCGCGCAGGGCCAGCACATTGTCGATGCCCATGGCTCGGATGGCCTGGAGAAAACCGTCGATCTTCCCGGCCGAGGCCGTCACCCCGGTGAGATGGGGCATGATCTCAAAGCCGCAGGCCGCCATAAGCCGCTCGCAGATCTCCAGGGTGTTGGCCTGGGTGGAGCCGCCGGCGCCGTAGGTCACCGAGGCGAACAGCGGCCGCAGCGGCACAAGTTGCCGGGCCACGTCGAGAAAGGCCGGCCACTCCTCCTGCTTCTTGGGCGGAAAGAATTCCAGGGAAACAAACGGGCCGCGCTCACTGATCAATTGAGGAATCCGCATCCTCTCACTCCTTGTCGAAAACAACGAAGACGGGGAAGGCCTAGCGCCTCCCAGCCGTCATGAAACCGAAACAAGCCACACAACGATGGAATATAATCTATTCCCGTCCCCTTGCCCTCACCGTTTCCTGGTCCCTCGGCCGCTCCACAGCGGGTCTTGACCAAACCGGGCCTGCCACCAGTCCTCGGGGTCATAGATGTCCAGGTCGTCGCGCTCCCCGCTCTCCCGCCGCAGGGGAAACCGGTATTCGCCGCAGTACCGCAGCAGCAACTCATAGGCGGCGGTAATTCGGTACATCCGCCCCTCATCCCGGTCCTCGCCCACTTCAGCCGTGTCCGGGTGATGGAGCTTGCTCTGGTGATGGTAAGCCCGCTTGATCTCGGCCAGGGTCGCCCGGTCGCCCAGGTGCAGCAACTCCCGCGCCTGCTCGATGGCCTGCCACTCCTTGCGGTTCACTCCTTGGCCTCGGTTTTCTTCTTCCAGGATTTTTCCGTGCCAGCCAGCAGGCGGCCGATGTTCTGGTGGTGTTTGACCCAGATCATAACCACGATGAAGGTGGCCAGCATCCATTTCCAGGCCGGCACGCCGAGCAGGAAGAGCCAGCCAAGGATGGAGGCCGAGCCGAGCAGTGAGCCCAGGGAGACGTAGCCGGACAGGCGCACGGTGAGAAGGAAGACCGCCAGGCAACCGAGCACGGCCAGCGGCGCCAGGAAGAGAAAAGCGCCCAGGGCAGTGGCCACGCCCTTGCCGCCCTTGAATCCCAGATAGACCGGAAACATGTGGCCGATCACCGAAGCCGCGCCGCAAAGGGCGACGATCAGGTCGCGCTGCGGTTCGCCTCCCACCACCAGGGCGGCGAGGAACATGGGCGCAAATCCCTTGAGGATGTCCAGGACCAGGGTCAGGGCCCCCATCTTCTTGCCCAGCAGCCGGGCCACGTTGGTGGCGCCGATGTTGCGGCTCCCCTCCCGGCGGATATCGATACCGCTCCCCCGCGTCAGCACCAGGCCGAAGGGCACGGCCCCCAGCAGGTAGGCGAACAGGATGCAGACAATCCCGATGATGCTCATGAGGCGGGTCTCCGATGGACCGTGGTGAAATCAGGCCGTTGCCTGCTCGGTTCAGGCCTTGTTGCGCCGGAGGACCAGCTCCAATTCGCAGGCCGCGGCATAGGCTGCGATCTCATCTCGCAGCAATTCCACATAGGGACAGTCAACCACCGCCAGCAGGGACTGGCGCAGGCGGAACGCGGGCTGGTCGGCTGACTGCCCCTCGACTGGTTCCAGCATGTAGGCAAAGATCTGCGGCCGGCGACAGACCTGCGGCCGGTCGGCATAGACGCGGCATCGACCCGATCCGGCCAGGTTGGGACAGGCGGTCGCCCGAGGCAAAATCAGGCTGGCCTCGCCCTGCCGCCAATCCAGGAGAACGGGTGTATCGCGATCATAAAACGGACGTTCATCCTGCCGCAGGGCCGGTTCGTCGTCCAGGAGGACGGGACGGGACAGGCCGGTGTCCACCTGCTCCACGGCAAAGAGGCCGATCTCAGCCCCAACCAGCGGGATCTCAAAATAGCACTGGTCCATGGCCGCGGTCGGGCCGACGCAGCAGAGGGTGCAGCCGCAGGGGGCGCAGAGGGCGCCGTTGATCGCCTCCAGCTCGCGGGTCAGGACTGCCTGGGCGACCAGGGCCATGGCCGCGGTCATGGCGTCCACCGGATGGCCCTCCCCGTCGACCACCGTCGCCCGGGGCGGGATGCCGGCCTTGAGGTCGACCAGGGGCTGGAGCAGATCGAGACAGCCAGTTAAGATCCGGCCCGGGTCGGGGTAGAGTGTATAGCCGGTTTCGATCTCGTCGGGCAACTCTGCGATTACCTCGGCTGGCGCAGCAAAGTCGCCGGTGAGGTAGAGAAACTCCACCATGGACACCAGGGGCAGCACCGGCTGCCGCAGCGCGCCGATCCCGGCCGCCAGCATTGCTTTGTCGATCATATCCTCCCCATGGGTCAATGCCTGGCACCCTACACAAAATCAGCGCGAAAAACAAGATGCCGACACCGGTTAGAGGCCTGAGGCGACTTTACAACCACCGGGAAACTGATTACATACGTTGTGCTTGCTGCACACATTCCGCACCTGCCACCCGAAACACCCGGAGGAGTTGCGATGGCGATTGATCAGGGAACCCTGCGCAGGGTTCCCAACCTGGAAGGCGAGACCTGTTTCGGTTGCGGCACGGCCAATCCCATTGGCCTGCACATGCGCTTTCACACCGACGGCGAACGCCTGTACAGCTTCGTCAACACGGTGGAGACCATGGCCGGCTGGGACCGCACCGTCCACGGCGGCATCCTCTCCACCCTCCTGGACGAGATCATGGGCTGGACCGTGATCCACCTGCTGGGCAAGATCGGCGTCACCCGCTCAATGACTATCGATTTCCTCAAACCGGTGCCCATGGGCAGCCTGTTGACCGTCATCGGCGCCGTTGCCGAGCGGCAATCGGAACGAGTGGTGCTGGTGCGGGGTGAGATCCGCAATGAGGACGACGTGCTCTGCGCCGGGTCCACGGGTACCTTCGCCACCATGACCGCCCAGACGGCCCTGCGCCTGGGCATCATGGGCGCCGAGTACATGGAGCGGTTCGAGCCCCTGCTCCGGCCACCCCCCGAGTGAGTGCGGCTCGGAACCAACCCGACATCTGACGCGAGTACCCAGAACATATCAATTTCCGTCCGGACCAATGCCGAAGTGACCGCTTGCTGCGGCGCAAGGCAACCACGGTCCGGCTTTTCCAACAGGTTTTCCCATGGCGATCAGAAGAATACTCACCTTCCCCCATCCGGTGCTTCGGCAAAAGGCCGAACCGGTTAGCGAGTTTGACGATGCACTCAAAGAGCTGGTCCGCGACATGGAGGACACCATGTACGACGCCCCGGGCGTCGGCTTGGCGGCCAACCAGGTCGGCGTGCCCCGGCAGGTGGTGGTCATCGACCAAGCCACCGCCGAGGGAGAACGCAAGATCCTCACCTTGATCAACCCGGTGATCTCAAACGGCGAGGGCAGCGTGGTCGGCGAGGAGGGCTGCCTCAGCGTCATCGAGTGCTACGAGAAGGTAAAGCGCTTCTACAGCATCCAGGTCAACGCCCTGGACCTGGACGGCACGCCGCTGGAATTTCAGGCCGAGGACCGGTTTGCCCGCATCATCCAGCACGAGGTCGATCACCTCCTCGGCACCCTGTTCATCGATCGGCTCAGCTCGCTCAAGCGGGCCCTGTACAAGAAGAAACTGAAACGCCTCCTGCAGGAGCAGGAATGAATCGGCCGCTGCGGATCGTCTTCATGGGCACGCCGGATTTCGCCGTGCCCTCGCTGGAGGCCCTGCTCGCCGGTCCGGACCAGGTGGTGACGGTGGTCTGCCAGCCGGACCGCGAACGGGGCCGGGGCAAGAAGGTTAGCCCGCCGGCGGTGAAGGTCGCCGCCCTGGAACACGGTCTTGCGGTCATGCAGCCTGAATCGGTGCGCAAGGAACCGTTTCTGGCCCAGATGCGGGCGCTGGCCCCGGACCTGCTGGTGGTGGTCGCCTACGGCCGAATCCTGCCGGGTGAGCTGCTGCGGCTGCCGCCGCTTGGGGCGATCAATGTCCATGGCTCGCTGCTGCCCAAATACCGGGGAGCGGCCCCCATCCAGTGGGCAGTGATCAACGGCGACGCCGAAACCGGCATCACCATCATGCGCATGGACGAGGGCATGGACACCGGCGACATCCTGCTGACCGTTGCCGAGCCGATCGGGAGCGAGGATACCGCAGGCAGCCTGTTTGACCGACTGGCTCGCCTGGGCGGCACGACCCTTGCCCAGGCCCTGCCCCGGCTGAAAGCTGGCCAGTTGCAGGCCGTGCCCCAGGATTCGGCCCTGGCGACCATGGCCCCCATGCTGACCAAGGAGGACGGGCATCTGGATTTTCGCCAATCCGCCTCGGCGCTCCACTGCCGTATCCGCGGCCTGGATCCATGGCCCTCGGCCTACGTGTTTCTCGATGGCGCCCGCCTGCGCCTCTTTGCCCCCGAGGTCGTGGCCAAGCATTTCAACGAACCGCCAGGGACCATCCTCCGCGCCGATACCGAGGGCCTCTTGGTTGCCTCGGGCCGGGACGCGCTGCTGATTCGCGAAGTCCAGCCCGAAGGCAAACGACGGATGGACGCGGCCACCTGGCTGCGCGGCGCCCGCATCTCCGCCGGAGCCCAGCTGCGCTGATGCGGATCGCTTACCTGGATTGCTTCTCCGGCGCCAGCGGCGACATGCTGCTGGGCGCCCTGCTGGACGCCGGCCTGGCCGAGGCCGACCTGCGCCGGATCCTGGCCGGTTTGGAGATGGACGGTTTTGCGCTTACGGTTGAGCGTCGGGTCGTGCAGGGCTTCGCCGCCACCCAGGTGCGGGTCGCCTGTCCGCCGCACCTCCACGACCAGCCCCATCATTGCCACGGCGGCCGCAGCTATCACCACCACCCCGAACACCGCCACCTGGCCGACATCACCGCCCTGCTTGATCGCTCCGCGCTGCCCACGCCGGTCCGCCAGCGGTCGGTTGCGGTCTTCACCCGCCTGGCCGAAGCCGAAGCGGCCGTCCATGGGACCACGGTGGACCAGATCCATTTTCACGAGGTTGGGGCCGTGGACGCCATTGTCGATATCGTCGGCGTGGTGGCCGGTCTGCATCTTCTCGGCATCGACCGGCTCGTCTGCTCGTCCCTGCCCATGCCCCGGGGCTGGGTGACCTGCGCCCATGGCGAGATTCCCCTGCCCGGACCGGCTGTCTGCCACCTGCTGCGGGGCGTGCCGGTCTACGGCGAGGCCATCGAACAGGAACTGGTCACACCTACCGGTGCGGCCCTGATACGGGAACTGGCCGAGTCCTTCGGTCCCCTGCCGCCAATGGTCCTGGAGTCGACCGGCCATGGCGCAGGCGCCACCCAGCGGTCCGACGGCCGGCCCAACCTGCTCAGGCTGCTGATCGGCCAGGACATGCAGGTGGCCGAGGCCCAGGAGGTCGAGGTGATCGAGACCCATCTCGACGATTGGAATCCTGAATTCTGGCCCCATGTCAGCGAACGATTGATGACGGCCGGCGCCCTGGATGTCTGCCTGATGCCCATGCAGATGAAAAAGGGCCGTCCCGGCTTTCTCCTCCGGGTGATCGCCGACCCGGCCGCGACCCTGGCGCTGACCACGATAATCTTCGCCGAGACCAGCGCCATCGGTTTGCGCCGGCGGCGGGAGCAGCGCCTGACCCTGCCCAGGGAACAGGTCACGGTCGCCACCCCCTGGGGCCATCTGCCGGCAAAGCAAATCCAGACCCCAGCCGGGGTGATCATCACCCCTGAATATGAGGCCTGCCGGGCCGCGGCCCTGGCCCACGGGGTGCCGCTGCAGACGGTCTACTCCACAGTCCGCGATGGCGGAAGCAGCATGACGAGGGAACAATGAACTATTTGTTTGGCTTGGAAGACGGCAGAGTGGAACCGATCAAGGATCTGGACAACGCCAGGCGGGTGGTGCTCGTCGACAAGGACACGGCCGGAGCAGAGGATGTCACCTTCGCTTACTGCAGATTCGAGGCCCACACCGCCACCCACAAAAAACACATCCACAAGGATGCGGAAGAGGTGATCTACATCCTTTCAGGCCGGGGCATCAGCGGGTTGCACGACACCGAGGTGGAGATGAAGCAGGGTGAGACCATGTTTGTCCCGCGCGGCGCGGTGCACTGGTTTTACAACCCCTTTCCCGAGCCGGTCGAGATGCTCTTTCTCTACACCCGGCCCACCCTGCACGCGGCGGGCTACCAGGTTGTCGGCTGAGTCGCTGTTCGCGCGCCGCCCCCACCTCGCATTGGCTTGACTCCTGGTATGGATCGCCTGTTCATGTTCATCGCCACCGGCGCCGGCAGCGGCTACCTGCCTGTCGCCCCCGGCACCTGGGGCTCGGCGGTCGGGGTGCTGCTCTGGCTGGCGGTCAGCCGCCTGGCCTTGCCCGCCTACCTGGCCGTGCTCGGGGCGCTCTTCCTCATCGGCGTGTTCAGTGCCGGGGCCGCGGAAAAGATTGTCGACCGGGGCGATCCAGGCCTGGTGGTCATCGACGAGATCGTCGGCCAGCTGATTGTACTCACCGCGGCGCCCCACCATCCGGTCGCCGTGCTCGCCGGCTTTGCCCTCTTCCGCCTGTTCGACATCCTCAAACCCTTCCCGGTGGGCTGGATCGACCGCCATCTCCATGGCGGCCTGGGCATCATGCTGGACGACGTGGCCGCCGCCCTCTACGCCCTGCTGGTCCTGCAACTGGGGCTCTGGCTGTTTGCCCGCCTGTAAGGTCCCCGACACAATCCGCAAGGAGATTCCCGTGGCCGGCATCGTTGATTTCCACACCCACGCCTTTCCCGACCAGATCGCGGCCTCGGCCATCGCTTCGCTCGAGCACGAGGGCGGCATCAAGGCCTGGCTCGACGGCACCGTGGCCGACCTACTCCGCTCCATGGACCGGAGCGGGATCGAGACCTCGGTACTCTGCTCCATCGCCACCCGGCCATCGCATTTCCAGCCCATTCTCGACTGGTCCCGCGCCATCCGTTCGGAGCGGATCATCCCCCTGCCCTCCCTGCACCCGGACGACTCGCAGCTGCTGGAACACTTGCGCATCATCCACGCCGAGGGATTCCCCGGCATCAAGATGCACGCCTACTACCAGGACTGCGCCATCGACGACCCGCGGCTCAGTGATCTCTATGCCATGCTGGCAGAACTGGGGATGCTGCTGGTGATCCACGCCGGCTACGACATCGCCTACCCGCGTATCCGGCTGGCGGATCCTGCGCGGATTCTCGATGTCTGCCGGCAATTTCCGGATCTCAAACTGATCGCCACCCACCTGGGAGGATGGGATGAATGGGAGGATGTGGAGACACTGCTGGTAGGAAAGCCGGTGTTCATGGAACTCAGCTTTGCCCTCAACGAACTGGCGCCGGCCAGGCTGCGCCGGATACTGCTGGCCCACCCCGCCGATTTCCTGCTCTTCGGCACCGATGCACCCTGGACCGACCAGGCCGACTCGCTTGATCTGCTGCGACGGCTCGACCTGCCGGAGGCGCTGGTCGAACGAATCACCGTGACCAACGCCCGCCGACTGCTGGGAACGTAATTCCCCTTTACCCCAGGGCCTGGCGGATGCGCTCCATGGCCCGCACCACGTTGGCCTCCGAATTGAAGGCGGAGAGCCGGATATACCCCTGCCCGCAGCGGCCAAAACCCGCCCCCGGGGTGCACACCACCCCGGCCTTGTTCAACAAGAGATCAAAGAACTCCCAGGAATCCCGCTCACCCTCTATCCAGACGTAGGGTGCGTTGTTGCCGCCGACGTAGCTGAATCCCAGCCCCGCCATGGCGTTCCCTATAAGCTTGGCGTTATGCAGGTAGCCGTCGATGAGCGCGGTGCACTGGGCCTTGCCCTCGGGCGAGTAGACCGCTTCGGCCGCCCGCTGCACCGGGTAGGAGACGCCGTTGAACTTGGTGCAGTGGCGACGGTTCCAGAGCGGGTGCAGGGCCTGCCGGTTGCCGGCGGCATCAAAGGCCGTGCATTCCTTGGGCACCACGGTATAGGCGCAGCGGGTACCGGTGAAACCGGCGCTCTTGGAATAGCTGCGAAACTCGATGGCCACCTCGCGGGCGCCTTCAATTTCAAAGATGGAGTGCGGTAGGCTGGGATCGCGGATGAAGGCCTCGTAGGCGGCGTCAAAGAGTATCAGCGCCTTGGCGTCGCGGGCGAAATCGACCCAGACCTTGAGCTGCTCCCGGGTGATGGTCGAGCCGGTGGGGTTGTTGGGGAAGCAGAGGTAGATCAGGTCCACCGGTTCCGTGGGCAGGTCGGGGACATAGTTGTTGGCCCTGGTCGATTCCAGGTAGACGATGCCCTCGTAGCGGCCGTCCCTGAACTGGCCGGTGCGGCCGGCCATGACGTTGGTGTCGAGGTAGACCGGGTAGACCGGGTCGGGAATGGCGATGCGGGCATCGGTGGCGAACAGTTCCTGAATGTTGCCGGTGTCGCACTTGGCGCCGTCGCTGACAAAGACCTCGTCGGCATGGACCTCGGCGCCCCGGGCCTGGAAATCGTGGGTGGCGATGGCCTGGCGAAGGAAGTCGTAGCCCTGTTCCGGGCCGTAGCCGCGGAAGCCGCTCGCTGTGGCCATCTCGTCCACCGCCGCGTGAAAAGCGGCGATGCAGGCCGGAGGCAGGGGGTTGGTGACGTCGCCGATGCCTAGTTTGATCACCTCCCGCTCCGGATTGGCGGCCTGGAAGGCGGTTACCCGCTTGGCGATGTCGGAAAAGAGATAGGAAGCCTGCAGCTTCAGGTAGTGCTCGTTCACCCGCAACATACGAATATCCTCATCAAAAAAGCCGCGTCCGGCGGCGTTACATGTTTACCTTGACCCGGTCGCCGAAATCGTAGCCCTCGCTGGTCAGGTCATAATCCATCCGTCCGGCGGTCAGCTTGAGGCCGGGGCCCCGCAGGTCCACCTTGCCCGGGCTGACCACCATCTTGGTGGCGTCGTAATAGTGCAGCAGTTCGGAGAACAACTGCTGATCCTTCGTGGGTTTGGTGATCACCACCTTGCCGATCAGGGTCAGATGGCGATCGTCGAGATGATACCGGCCCTTCTGGCTGGTGATGTTGATCGGCTCCTTCTCCTTGCCGATGTACATGGCGCTGACGGCCTCCATCTCGATCTCGTTGTCCTTCTCACCGGTGTAGGCGCGGTCGGCGTCGATCTGCCACTCCTCTTTGCCGTCGCTGGCCAGGGTGATGGCCACCGAGTCCATGACAAAATTCTGTACCGGGGTGCTCTCCTCCGGCATGGCCAGCTTGGGGTTGTAGCCGCCGCGCGGGGTGAGAAAGGCCGCCACCGGCGGCTTCCACAGGGGGCTGGTGACAAAGAGCAGCAGCGGCAGCAGCCAGAGCAGATTGCGGACGTTCGCTTTCATCGGTCAAACTTGGACAGCATTCGATTGAGGTTTCCCTGGGCCTCGAGAATCAGATCGCAGACTTCGCGGACCGCGCCGCTGCCGCCCACGCGCTCGCAGGTGTAA
>CAZFPV010000027.1:0-7478 GCA_964521155.1 uncultured Desulfobulbus sp.
CCTCCATGAGCAGGGTCATGGTCGCCTCAGCCCCGGCATCGTCCCAAGCGGGCACGGGCTCGGGGAAGCGCTCGATCATGATCGAGCCGCGCTCACCCGGCAACTGGCTCCAGATTTCCTCGGTGACAAAGGGAGTGATCGGGTGCATCAGCTTGAGCACCTGCTCGAGCACGGTCAACAGCACCGCCCGGGCCTGGTCGCGAGCCGAGGCATCCTCGCTGAACAGGTCGGCCTTGATCCACTCCAGGTACCAATCGCAGAACTCGTGCCAGACGAACTGGTAGTTGGCGGCGGCCACCTCGTTGAAGTTATAGCCGTCGAGCGCCGCCCGCACCGAAACAATGGTGGCATTGATGCGACTGAGAATCCAGCGGTGGGCCAGGGCCAGTTGTACCGGCTCCTTGGCCAACGTTGTAATCGCCGGGTCCACCTCCTTGAGGTGCATCTGGGCGAACCGGGCCGCGTTCCACAGCTTGTTGATGAAGCGGCGGTAGCCGTCGATCCGCTCCTCGTCCATGCGGATTTCGCGGCCCTGGGCGGCAAAGGCGGTCAGGGTGAAGCGGAAGGCGTCGGTGCCGTACTGCTCGATCGTCACCAGCGGATCGATGACGTTGCCGGTGGACTTGGACATCTTCTTGCCGTGCTTGTCGCGCACCAGGGCGTGGAGGTAAACGTCGTGGAAAGGCGCCTCGCCCATGATGTGCAGGCCCATCATCATCATCCGCGCCACCCAGAAGAAGAGGATGTCGAAGCTGGTGATGAGCACCGAGGTCGGGTAGAAGGTGGCCAGTTCGCGGGTCTGGGCCGGCCAGCCCAGGGTGGAGAAGGGCCAGAGAGCCGAACTGAACCAGGTGTCGAGGACATCGTCCTCCTGGCGCAGACGGGTTGAGACGCAGTCCGGGCAGACGTCCGGGTCGTCGACCTCGACCAGCACCCGACCGCAGCTCTCGCAGGTCCAGGCCGGGATGCGGTGGCCCCACCATATCTGGCGGCTGATGCACCAGTCGCGGATGTTCTCCATCCAGCTGTAGAAGGTGCGGTACCAGGTGTTGGGGTAGAGCTTGATATTCCCCTGCTCCACCGCGGCCACGGCCTTGTCGGCCAGGGGCCGGACGCTGACGAACCATTGCTTGGAGGTGGTGGGCTCGACCACGGTGGCGCAGCGGTAGCACTTGCCCACCGCATGCTGATAGTCCTCGATCCGGTCGAGAAAGCCCTGTTCCTCCAGATCGCGCACCACCTGCTTGCGGCAGGCGAAGCGGTCAAGGCCCGCGTACTGGCCCGCGGCCTCGTTCATCACGCCCTGGTCATCCATCACCTTGAGCCGGGGCAGGTTGTGGCGCAGGCCGATCTCGTAGTCGTCGCGGTCATGGGCCGGAGTGACCTTGAGCGCGCCGGTGCCGAAATCCCGCTGCACATGGTGGTCAAAGACCACGGGCACGACTCGGCCGGTGAGCGGCAGGCTGATGCCGACCGCACCCAGGTGTTGGTAGCGCTCGTCCTCGGGATGAACCGCCACCGCCGTGTCGCCGAGCATGGTCTCTGGCCGGGTGGTGGCCACCACCACCGAGCCCGAGCCGTCGGCATAGGGGTAGCGGATGTGGTACAATTTGCCTTCGGTGGGGTCGTGCTCGACCTCGTCGTCGGCCAGCGCGGTGTGGCAGCGCGGGCACCAGTTGACGATGTAGTCGCCCTTGTAGATCAACCCCTCCTTGTACAGCCGGACAAAGACCTCGCGTACTGCCCGCGACAGGCCTTCGTCCATGGTGAACCGCTCCCGGTCCCAGTCGCAGGAGGCGCCCATACGCTTCAACTGGTTGATGATGGTGCCGCCCTTCTCCTCCCGCCAGGCCCAGACCCGTTCGATGAACTTTTCCCGGCCGAGGTCGTGGCGGGTCAGCTTCTCACTGGCCAGCTGGCGCTCGACCACGTTCTGGGTGGCAATGCCGGCGTGGTCCGTGCCCGGCACCCAGAGGGTGTTGTCGCCGCGCATGCGGTGATAACGGACGAGCAGATCCTGCAGGGTGTTGTTGAGGGCGTGGCCGATGTGGAGCACGCCGGTGACGTTGGGCGGCGGAATAACGATGGAAAACGACGATTTCCCTTCATCCATGCGGGCGCTGAAGGTCTTCTCGGCCAGCCAGCGCTCGTACCAGCGCCGTTCCACTTCGGTGAACTCGTAGGCCTTGGGCAGATCGTATTTGCCGGGATGTTGGACTGAATCATTCATAGGGGCTCGGTGCCGCCCGTCCGGGGCGGCGCGGGGAAATCGGAAAGCGGCGCGTTCAGAGAACGCTCCAGGGTTTGGGCATGAAAATCTGGGAATACAGATCCAGGGCGTAGCGGTCGGTCATGCCGGCGATAAAGTCGCAGACCCGGCGATGCCGCCGACGCTGGTCCTCGTTCGCGGCCACCGGGCCGCGCAGCCGGCAACAAGAGCTGATCCCCGACTCGGGGAACTCATGCTCAAGAAAATAGGCATACAGGTCGCGGATGATCCGCTGGGCCTTTTCAAACTCGGCATGCACCTGATAGTTGCGGTAGACGTTGTCGTAGAGGTAGGCGCGCAGTTCGGAGATGGTGTCGTTCATCCGGCTGCTCAGGTGCAGGCGGCCGTCGCTGCGGGCAAGCGTGGTGTAGACCAGGTCGCCGACCATGGCGTTGATCCGCTGCGAGGAGCGGTCGCCGAGCACGGCGCGCAAGTGCTGCGGCAGGTCTTCGGCGCGGATCATCTCGGCCCGCAGGGCGTCGTCCATGTCGTGATTGACGTAAGCGATGATGTCGGCCACGCGCACCAGCTGGCCCTCCAGGGTGGCGGCCAGTTCTGAGCCGCCTTCGGGCAGGATGTCACCGTAGCCCTTGGAATGCTTGATGATGCCGTTGCGCACCTCCCAGGTCAGGTTGAGGCCGCGGCCGTTGTTTTCAAGGAAATCGACGATGCGCAGGCTCTGACGGAAATGCTTGAAGCCGCCGGGATGCACCTGGTTGAGGGTGAACTCGCCGGCATGGCCAAAGGGGGTGTGGCCAAGGTCGTGGCCCAGGGCGATGGCCTCGGTCAGGTACTCGTTGAGGCGCAGGCAGACCGCCATGGTGCGGGCGATCTGCGACACCTCGAGCACATGGGTGAGGCGGGTGCGGTAATGGTCGCCGGCCGGGGCGAGGAAGACCTGGGTCTTGTGCTTGAGCCGGCGAAAGGTCTTGGAATGGATGATCCGGTCCCGATCCCGCTGGAAATCGGTGCGCAGGTCGCAGGAGGCTTCACCGGCGTGCAGCCGGCCTCTGGACCGACTGCTTGGGCAGGCGTGGGGCGACAGACTGCGCACCTCATGCTCCTCGAGCTGTTCGCGAATCGTCGGTTGCATGGCCGTCAGTGGCGGACGCCCCCGGGCTGCCAAAGGAGGTAGGCCTTGATGAAGGGGTCCAGGCGGCCGTCGAGCACGGCATCAACGTTCCCCTCCTCGGTGTTGGTGCGGTGATCCTTGATCAGCCGGTAGGGCTGGAGCACGTACGAGCGGATCTGGCTGCCCCAGGCGATGTCCTTCTTATCGCCCTGGAGGTTCTCCTGGGTGCGCTGCTGCTCCTCTTTCTCCCGCTCGAACAGGCGCGCCATCAGCATCTTCATGGCTGTTGCCTTATTGCTGTGCTGGGAGCGTTCGTTCTGGCACTGGACCACAATCCCGCTGGGAAAGTGGGTGATGCGGATGGCCGAATCGGTCTTGTTGACATGCTGGCCGCCCGAACCGCTGGCCCGGTAGGTATCGATGCGGATGTCCTTGTCGTTGATTTCGATGGCTACGTCGTCGTCCAGTTCGGGCATGACCATCACCGAGGCAAAGGAGGTGTGCCGCCGACCGCTGGCGTCAAACGGCGAGATCCGCACCAACCGGTGAATGCCGACCTCGGAGCGGAGGTAGCCGTAGGCATACTTGCCCTTGACCATGATGGTGACGCTTTTGGTGCCGGCCTCGTCGCCGGGCAGCAGGTCCAGGATGTCGGCCTTGAACCCCTTTGTTTCCGCCCAGCGCAGGTACATGCGCAGCAGAATGCCCACCCAGTCCTGGGCCTCGGTGCCGCCGGCGCCGGCATGGATGGTGAGGATGGCGTTATTGGCGTCATGCTCGCCGCTGAACATGCACTCCAGCTCGACCAGATCGATGCGCTGGCGCAGGTTGTCCAGACCGGAGACGACCTCCTGATAGGTGTCGTCGTCGCTTTCTTCCTTGGCCATTTCAAGCAGCATTTCGGCGTCCTCAAGATCACCGAAGTGCTGTTCCCAGACGCCGATCAGATCCTGCAACTGGCCCAGCTGGCGCTGCACTTTTTTGGCCTTGTCTTGATTATCCCAGAAATTGGGACTGACGGTCTGCCGCTCCAGCAGTTCAACCTGTTCCCGCTTGCCGTCTAAGTCAAAGATGCTCCTTGAGCACGAGCATCCGGCCCTTGAGATTGTCGAGCAGCTGTTTTGATTCCGCGGATTCGGTAATATCGGCCATGGTCCACCTCTTGCTTTGTTCCTGTCATTGCGGCGCGTTCGCCGTGAAAGCCCGCGTCCGTGCGCGGTCTCGATTGCTGTGGGATTCCCTGGGCGAGCAACCTGGGGCGCTGTCCCGCGCACGCCGTTTTCGCCCTCTGGAAAAACACATATTCTAAACAGAAACGGTGCAAGTCTCAAGGGGAAAGGAATCCCGGCCCGAATCCGGCGGGCCAGGCGACCGCGGTCCGGCTCACTCCTCGACGCCCACGGTGTCCCGATCAGCCCGCAGGCGTGAGCCCTCGACTTCCGGGTCGTCGGGAAAAGCCAGCGCGATCCGCCGAAAGGTCTCGTGCATGCCCACGAACACCTCCACCAGCAGGGGATCGAATTGCATCCCCTTGCCGCACTCGATCTGGGCGACGGCCTCTTCATGGGTGAAGGCGGGCTTGTACCGTCGCCGGCAGATGAGGGCGTCATAGACATCAGCAATGGCCATGATCCGACCGGAAAGCGGTATCTCCCGGCCGCGGAGTCCACCGGGGTAGCCGCCGCCGTCCCACCATTCGTGATGGGCGCCGGCCATCTCCTTGCCGAACTGGAGGAAGGACTCCTTGATGTCCTGGCCGTAGGTACGCTCGGCCCGCTCGATGGCCTGCCGGCCATAGGTGGTGTGCCGCTTCATCTCCTCGTATTCCTCTGTATTGAGGCGGCCGGGCTTGAGCAGCACCCGGTCCGGCACGCCGATCTTGCCGATATCGTGCAGTGGCGCAGATTTATGGAGCAGGTCGATGGTCTCCTCGGTGAGCAGGCCGACGAACTCCCTGATCCCCGCCAGTCGCTCGGCCAGGGCTTTGACGTAGTGCTGGCAGCGGATGATATGCCTCCCGGTTTCGCTGTCCCTGGTCTCGGCAAGCGTCGCCAGGCACTGGATGGTGAAATTTTGCATGTTGATCAGGTCCCGGTTGCGCTGACGCAGGGCCTGCTCCTCCTTGCGATATTTGAGAAAAGTGAGCAGGGAGAAGTTGAGGCCAAGGGCAATCAAGGGAAAGAGCGGTGAGACAAAGACGCCCCTGGTCGGCAGCAGCCACCCCGCGCCGATCCACAGGCCAGCGGCGGCGGCCGCCAGGATGCCGAAGGAGAGCAGCGACCCGGTGGCGCTCATCAGCAGGGCTGAGAGGAGGCCGCAGGCGGCCAGCAGCAGCAATTCCGCCGCCCTGGCCCAGCTGGGCAGGGCGAAGAACCGTTGGTTGAGGAGGTTCTCGATCACGGTGGCATGCATGGCGATCCCCGGGACAAGATCACCCAGGGGGCTGGTGTGATGCGCCTCCAGGCCCATGGCGGTGGTGCCGAGGAGCACCACCCGGCCCTCGATCTGTTCTCGCCGGATGCGGCCGTCGAGCAGGTCGTCGGCGCCGACGCGGTCATACGCGAGGGTATTGGCCTGAAAACGGGCCAGCAGGTTACCTTTTTCATCCACCGGCACGGCTGTTCCGCCCAGATTGATCCGCTCCAATCGACCGCCGCCGAGGTCGAGCGACACCCGGTCCACGCCCCTGGCCCGCATCACCGCCCGCAGGGCCAGGCTGGGGAAGAGTTTCCCTTGATAGGCAATGGCCAGCGGCATCCGCCGGAGCACCCCGTCCTGGTCCGGGGTGGCGTTGATGAAGCCCGAGGCGGACGCCGAACGGCGCAACGGATCGATGCTGCACACCGCCGCATTGGCGTGAAAGAGCAGGTTGTAGGCCTCGGCCATCTCCTGGGATCGGATGGTCAGGTCCGCGGCAGGCTGCTGGTCACAGGGGGCCTGATTGCTGCCATCCTCTGAGAAAACGAAGCCGTAGGCCAGCACAAACGGCCCGCGAGCCAGGGCCTCGGCAAGGATCAGATCGTTGTCGAGCAGGTGTTCGGGCACCCCGTCCAGGGGCAGGGTGATGCCGTGGTCGCGGGCAAAGGACTCGCGTGCCCGCTGCCAGGAAGTGCGATCCGGTTCAGGAAAGACGATGTCCACGGCCACGCTGGCCGGCTGCATGGCTGTTATGGCGTCGAGCAGAGCCGCCAGACGGCGCCTTGGCCAGGGCCACTGGCCGAGCCGGGCCAGGCTACGTTCGTCGATATCGACGATGATCGGCCGCAGGCTTGTGGCGGGGGGCGGGACGAATCGGCCGGCACGCAGGCAGGTGTCGTAGATCTTGGCGTCGAGAAAACGCAAGATCCCGGGCCGATAGACTGAAAGCAAGGCAAGCAGGGCCGTGAGCGCGAGCCCGACGGAGACGATTCGCCAGTGGATCCGTTCCGGTCGGGCGAGGAGAGCCTTGCGGGCGGCGGGGAAATCCATGGAAAACTCCCTGCAGGAAAAAGAACCGCTGGTCGATCCGGCTTAAGCCTCGTGCCTTCGTCGCAGCAGCATGAGCAGCGGAATCAGGCAGCAGCAGAGGGGGCCAAACAGGTAGCCCGACCGACAGAACACCGTCTGCTGCTCGATCATCGGCACCCGCGCGTCCAGGGCCGCCTCGACGAACAGCCCCGTCTGTCCGAGGATTCGCCCCAGAGGATCGACAAAACCGCTTATGCCGGTGTTGGCGGCCCTGATCAGCGATCGCTTGGTCTCCACCGCCCGGAATACGGCCATGGCCAGGGACTGGTGCGGGGCGCTGGAACGGCCGTACCAGGCGTCGTTGGTCAGATTGACCAGCAGATTGCCGCCACCGACCACGGCAGTGCGGGCGATCTCGGGGAAGATCGACTCGTAGCAGATCAGCATGGCCAACCGCATTGGCCCGAGTGGCAGCGGCGCGCCCGACTTGCCGGCGGCAAAGTCACCGACGCTGACCACCAGCGGCTCGAGAAAAGGCAGATAGGGCCGTAGGGGCACGTACTCGCCGAAGGGCACCAGGTGCTGCTTGGCGTACTGACCGGCCATACGACCGCCAGGGCCGACCAGCACTGCGCCGTTGTAGTAGTCGACCCGATCCTCGTCTTTGGGCCGTGGGGTGAGCCGGTACAA